>JAZLIK010000026.1:0-34780 GCA_045617345.1 Lachnospiraceae bacterium
ATGCAACACTGTGCTGCATTAACCCTGACGGAATTTCTGTTGCATTTACTTTGACAGGAAGTAATGAAAAAAGCCATATCCGGTATGCTGCAATACCTGTCAGGCAGGCCGGTGACATATCGGGAATATGGCTTATTCGTATCCTGCCTTGTTACCGGGTGTTGAGACAGAATACTTTGCGTTGAGCTTTGCTGAAGTGGTAAGCTCAGTACCCTTCTCCTCGAAGTACGCACTTGCCTGAATCGGTTCCGCCGATGGTTATTTCGATTTCAGAGCTTTCTATTTTTTCGTACCCCGTAGCAGTTCCTTCGTTGCGAATCAGGCATTTTTTATCGTCATCCATTCATAATACAGATACTTCACCGGCTCGCTGCCCGGTTCTTCCGCCCTCACGTTTTCAGCGCCCCACGGCATACCGAGCAGTGTCAGTACCATGCTCAAAGCTACAAGCACCGAGATACTTTTTTTACACTTCTTTGAAGCTTCATAAATTTTTCTTCTCCTTTGCTCCCACCAATAAGGTTTGCTTCCCACCTCTGCAATTGTAATACACAACCTAAGTCGTAATATTCGTATAAAAAATTATATATCCCCCGTAAAGTGTCAATAAAAAGTTGTTATCCGACAACCGTTTTTTGTCGTTACTTTTCACCGTCCGGTCAAAACACTCATAAAGCGCGCCACAAAACCGGTGGTGAATAGAAACTTTTTGTCATGCTGTGAAAAAAAATAAAAATAGGATTTGACACTCACCTCATTAATATATAAACTGATGATGAATTGTTTTTACGTCATAAAGTCCGATATTTCTCTTACAGACAGGTCATACGATCAACATCGTACTTTTGACGCGCGTATCTTCCCATTATTATCCGGAAGCCGGTGTGAAAGACAGTAGAACTTTCATCACTATTTGTGCCGCTGTTTTGCGGCGGAATGGAGGACTTTATGAATAAAAAAACTTATATATACATGATTCTGATGATTCTGATTCTTGCATTGAGCGGTTGCGGAAATAACAACGGCAATACCTCTCCCACCGATGTTCCTTCCACCGTTCCGGAGGCGATGACGCCCACACCGATTCCAACCTCTGTGCCGACAAAAATACCGGAGCCGACCGCGACTCCCACGCCATCCCCCACTCCCATACCGCTTATCCGGGATTCGCTGACCGAGACAGAATTTAAAAATATTTATGAATATACCGATTTTACTACCGATATGAGCAGTACCGGAGGTTTTTCGGAGGCAGAGCTTGTCGGCAAAAAGCTGGTTTTTGTTTACCCTGAATACTATTCAAAGGATTATGTATCTCCCTATGAAGACGACACTTACGAAGGCGATCCCGACGGTGACGGTTATTATGGCGATGAGTCTGATGGTGATGATTATTACGGGGATGAATATTACGGGGACTACGATTATTCGTATACTTCAACATATAATGAAAATGTCTCCTCTGACTTTGTCATGGAGATTACCGACCTCACTACGGGCGTGAAAAGCTCGGAAACTCTCAACCTCAAGGGATTTTACAATTCCTATTTTCAGCTTAATGCCGTAGATGACGATACCTTCTGTATTTCAAATGAAGAAAGCTGCTTCTACTTTTTTGACACTTCGCTTAATCCTGTCGGCAGCATTCTGGTAGACAATATTGATTCAAGCGTCAGAATCTCCATACTCGACCGGTACAATCACGACGTCTATTGCCTTACCGATGATTCACGTATTTTGAAATTCAGGCTGAACGGTTCCGCACCCGAAACGCTTGTCTCCGATGAGTGTCTGGAGGAGGTATACGGACTCACCAACTTTGGCCCCAACTATCTGAAGTATTCCATCTATGACTACCGTAACGACTCTGAATCCAATTACCTGGTAAATAAATCCACAGGCGCTGTTACACAGTATGAAACCGGCGGTATAAACGGACGGCTCGCTTTTTCTTTTTCACCCGACGGCTCAATGCTGACCATGGTTGATACAATAAAAGACAATGTTTCGGTTTATTCGATTCCCGAGGATATCGAACTGCCCGATTTTTTAAGCGGTATTGTTGCAACGGTTCCCGAGGTTGAAGTATACGGTAATGTTGCAGCCGAAGCAGCTTCTCCATCGCCGGACATTTTCGGGGACTCAGACGATGCTTCAACGAGCGAAACCGGTGACATTTCCAATGACTCAGACGATGCCTCAACGGGCGAAACCGGTGACAATCTGTCAGAGGACGACACGTTTGCTCCTCTGTACAAAGTTGAATTGGCAACGAGCTATGAAAACGAGGCCGACAATGTGACTGTTGATTATGAAAAGAAGCTCCTTTTGACCTGCAGCAGCGAGCACATGAATATGCTTGAGATAAATACACACCGCTCCTATGATTTGACAACCGGCTCACTTATCTCCTCTGCTGCGGAACGAATTGACAACTCCTATACCGGCTCGGAGTCAATGCTTCATACCGGTGAGGGACTTCTCTTTACTATTTACAATCAGCCGGAAAACAGGCTTTTTGTGTGGGATTACACGACGAATGATCTCGATAACATCAGCCCTGTCTACGTCAGAACAAATTATCTGCCCGTCTACCTGGACAGCTACAGAAAAGAACTTGAACAGAAATATAACATGTATATTTATCTCGGTGCGGAAGTCGGTGGCGTTCTCGGCGGTTACAGCATGACTCCGAGCTATGATTACGACGATATGTACAAGGCCTTAAAAACACTCGATAAAACACTCGGACTCTATCCCGAAAAATTCTTCGACCAGTTCCTTTACGGTACGGTGAAAACTCTCGGAGTATATCTGTGCAGCGGATTTACAAAGACAAACGAGTATAATGCCGATAATGCGATAGCGGTCGCTTCTTCGTACCACTATGAGAAGCTGCTCGCAATTGATATTAATTACGTCGATGACAATCTGTCTCAGAATATTGTTCACGAAATATCCCACTGGATTGACTCGTACATTGAAGACCGGCAGCTCGCTGAAGACAGAACCGATTTTGATGATAACTGGTTTGAGCTTTGCCCTGCGGATTTTAAGTATCTTTACAGCTACACCAGTACGAGATTCAGCTGGAAATACATTTATGATGAGTACAGTAATCCCGACGGATACTATGCTGATTCGTATTCTCAGACCTATCCCACCGAAGACAGAGCCAGACTGTTCGAATATCTGATTTATCCGGGCTATGCTTCATATTTTGAAAGTCCATATATGCGTGCGAAGCTGCACTTTTATTTCGACTATATCCGTGAGTATTTTGATACAGACGGCTGGCCCGAGCAAACCTTCTGGGAAGAAAAGCTCGCGATTGAGGATGACAAATTTGATGTGTCTGAGGAATGATGGCATATTATGATACAAGCGTCAAAAGAACTGACGCCTAATGATACAAGCATTTCTTCGCTCTTTGTACTCTCGAAATGCTTGCATCATATTATCAATTATGCCTGTCACCTGTGGTTACTATTCACAGTCTGTCCGAAACACATTCATAAGCCCTGCCTGCTACGCAGTCAGACGCTGCTACGCAGCTTAAAGCTTATTTCATGTGTTTTGTCCAGCCTCCATAGTTGGGTGATAATGCACGCAAGCCTTGAAGCAAGCTTCAGGCTTGTGTTCATTATCACCCAACTGTGAATAGTAACCACCTGTGACATAATACGCTGCAAAAGCATGCACATCCCTGTGGAGCATTTTTTGATTTATTAATGTAAACAAGAAACCGTTACGAGCGCGAGCACGTAACGGTTTCTGTTTTTGTTTCTGTTGATATTTATTTTTGTTTTTGCTTTTGCTTTTTGTTCTCTGTTTGGGACATTTATTACAGCCCCTTTTTGTTTTGACGTATGTTCGTTGTTACTCTTCATCGTCCGCCAAAAGCATTCATAAAGCGCCACAAAATCAGTTGTGAGCGGTAACTTTTGCATCATCCTCTGTAAAGTGTCTCTTCGACATTCTCCGCTGCCTGATATCCCATCAGCTCTCCGACTATTCTGAGACCAAAACTGATGGCTGCGCCCATGGATTTTCCGGTGATAATATTTCCGTCTATTTCAGTAGCATTTCCGGTATAATGCCCGCAGTCAAGATGATCCTCAAATCCGGGATAGCAGGTAGCTCTCTTTCCCTTCAGGTAGCCGTACTTGCCGAGAACAGTGGGAGCCGCACAGATAGCAGCCACCTTTCTGCCCTTGTTCATGTATATTGAAATCGCTTCTTTTACCGCTTCACTCGCCGCAAGATTCATTGTTCCGACTTTTCCGCCGGGAAGAATCAGCACATCTCCGTCAGCTATGAGTCTCGCCGAACGCTTCTGATCAAGCATAACATTTGCTTTTATCACCATATTATGTGAACCGTGAACCAGAAGATTGTTTGTTTCAAACACATCCATGGCCAGCATACCCGGAACCATCGCAAACATAACTTCCATTCCCGCACGCATCAGCACGTCTGCCGTAGCTATTGCCTCAACCTCTTCAAAACCGTCAGCCAGTAAAATATACGCCTTCATATTCTCCTCCGTTCAAGAAATACTTATCACTGAAAATCAGTTCAATTTAGCACCGTTCACAGCAACCTTGTATCATTTTATGTTACTATTCACAGTCTGTCCACAACGCATTCATAAGCCCTGCCTGCTTCGCAGTCAGTCGCTGCTTCGCAGCTTCCCGGCTTATTCATGTGTTTTGTCCAGCCTCCATAGTCGGATGATAATATCCACAAGCCCGGAAGCAAGCTCCCGGCTTGTGTTTATTATCACCCAACTGTGAATAGTAATCATTTTATAACAAAATCTGACATATTGCAAGCAATATAATACTATACATTTTTTAACCGTGTAGTAATATAATGATACAAGCGTCAAAAGTATATCTGCGATTGTGCCTGCACAAATGTGCAATAGTCACTATTCACAGTCGGTGATAATAAACAAAAGACCGGGAGGTACCAATATGCCACGAGGAATGGGTGGACCGGGAGGCCCCAGAGGCTTTCTGACCGAAGAAGAAAAACAAAACAAGCCTGAGATTTCATGGGCACTTATCAAGCGAATACTGTCTTACATGAAGCCCTACATGCTTCAGTTTATGTTCGTATTTATTGCAATTGCCGTATCGGCCGTTATCGGTCTTTTTCCCTCAATAGTCACAGGCTGGATTGTCGACAATATCGACAAGGATCTCGGTACACTTGTGAAATACCTTCTCATAGCGCTTGCCGCCATGACTGCTTCGCAGGTCATAGGTGTTCTGGAAAGCTATATAAATTCATGGATATCGCAGCGTATCATATTTGATATGAAAAACCAGATGTATCACCATCTGCAGTATATGCCGCATTCCTTCTTCACCACGGAGAAACAGGGCGACATTATCACCCGTATGAATACGGATATCAGCGGTGTCAGCTCAGTTATTTCCGGCACTCTTACAAGCATAGTCAGCAACATTGCCACAGTTGTTACCACAATAGTGGCTCTTCTTACCATGAGCTGGCAGCTCACCCTTGTCGGAATAGTCGTTATCCCTCTTTTGGTCATTCCTTCAAGAAGTGTAGGCCGTACCAGATGGAAGCTGCTTACCGAAGGTCAGGAAAAACACGACGAAATGAACCAGCTTGTAAACGAGACGTTAAGCGTCAGCGGTTCGGTTCTCGTAAAGCTTTTTACCCGTGAGGAAGCCGAATACAAACGCTTTGTAAACGTCAACGAGGAAGTTACGAAGATTTCACTGAAGGAACAGCGAAGCGGTTCATGGTTCAGAGTTGTCATGGGCATGTTTACACAGCTCGGCCCGCTTCTTATCTACTTTGCCGGCGGTCTTTTCATCATTAAGGAATTTGATACAACGCTTACGGTCGGAACCATTACCGCTACCGTTACCCTGATAAACAGGCTTTATTTTCCGGTTCAGTCACTGCTGAACATTTCGGTAGACTTTACGCGTTCTCTGGCCCTCTTCACACGTATTTTTGAGTACTTTGACAAGGAAAACACCATCGTATCACCGGAAAACGGCAAAAAGCCCGACGTTACCAAAAAGGATATCAGATTCAATCATGTTGAGTTCTCGTATTCACCGGAAGTACCTCTCTTAAAGGATATCAATTTCACGGTACCCGGCGGCAAAATGTTTGCGATAGTCGGTCCTTCAGGCTCCGGTAAATCAACAGTTGTCAACCTCATTCCCCGACTGTATGATGTCATATCCGGTACGGTTTCAATCGCCGATACCGATGTCCGTGATTTTGATTTGAAGTATCTGCGTGAATGCATCGGAGTTGTTACGCAGGATACATATCTTTTTAACGGAACCATAAAAGAGAATCTCCTTTATGCAAAGGATGACGCAACCGATGAAGAAATCGTCGAAGCCTGCAAAATTGCAAGCATTCATGATTTCATATCAGCGCAGCCGGAGGGCTATAACACGATAGTCGGCAACCGCGGTCTCAAGCTTTCGGGCGGTGAAAAACAGCGTATATCGATTGCCAGAGTTATCCTGAAAAATCCCAAGATACTTATTTTGGACGAGGCTACATCCGCTCTCGATTCTATTTCCGAGAATGCTATTCAGGATGCGCTTGACAGACTCATGCAGGGACGCACCAGCATAGTCATTGCGCACAGACTCTCTACCATACTTAAGGCTGACAGGATAATGGTCGTCAAGGACGGCATCATTGCCGAGCAGGGCTCACACGAGGAGCTGCTCAGCCTCGGCGGAGTTTACAAGGACCTGTACGAGACACAGTTTAGGAAGGTTCTTGAGATGGAAGCAGAAAAGAACGAACACTGAACAGCATTCGTATTATTTAGGGTCATTCACCCCCCATTTTCGGGGGGTGTTTTTTACTTTATAGGAAATTGCGTCCTATAAAGTAAAAAACGCTCCGCGAGGATGCGCACGCTTTTGCAGCGGTAATTTGTCGCTGACGCGACGCAAAAGCGGCGCAGCATGTCGCAAGCGACATGCTTTCTTGCTAAATCCTCAACGCTTTTCCTGTTACTTCACCACATATATAATCAGCAACGGTCCCACAAAGATACAGAGTGCTACTACCATTGTGCGACTCAGACTTCTGAGCTTTCTTGAGATAAAGGAAATAGCAAACATCACTCCGCTCATGCATAGAAACTTAAGCCATTGAAAGAGTATGACCACTGCCAGTATCGGCAGCCCTCCGATTCCGGGAAATGAATCCGCCAGGTTCATGACGGATGACGCCGGATATATGATTCCGCCTGCGCCGTAAATCTCAAAAACATTCCAAATGTACGGTCCGTAGTTCAGTGCAAAGATACAGAGCAGAATCAGGATTCCCAAAAGATATTTCTTCAGGTAAAGATGCCTTCTGCCGTTTATACAGGTTGATGTAATGCTGTCAATGTGCATCTGGTCATCACCTGCAAACAAAAAGGTAATACAGAGCACTGTCATAATCCCCGCAACTATTGCCATGGTCAGTTCCTTGTCCTTCGCCCTGTTCCCCAAAGTAAGGAATGAATATCCCGTATCATAGACTATGTACCCTCCGTTTTCCTTAAGTCTCTCCACCCTGGCTTTAAGTAATTGCAGTGCCTGTTCCCCCGCAAGCTCTCTGTTATACTGCTCAGTCACGTGCTGAACAAGCTCCGGAGGACATTCAGCCAGTACCTTCATCATTTCATCGTGTATCCCGATATACCGCTCCTGCTCACCGTCTATCCACTTAAGCTTTTCATCAGTCACCGGTCCTTCCAGCTGCATCAGATAACTCTTCAGATATATCTCGTCACTGTTTCCGAAGTATTCCTTCATCGGCTTGTAACTGTAAGCCTTTAAGCCTGCAAAAGTAACCAGAAGAAGTGCCACACCCCCGCATATCAGAAGCTTATAGGTTTCATGACCAAAAACAGACACACTCCTTCCCGCACGGGTGCCTTTTGCGAAGCGCGTTCCCTTCTGAACAGCCATTCCGCAACGCAAGGAATAGAACCTGACGTTCACCGGGAACATTACCGTCACTATCAACAGTACCGCCGCACAGACAAAATGCAGATATCCCACCGGATGCCCGAAAAAGCTGATGTTCAGGTATCGGGGCACATAACTTCCCGTATTGACAAAAGTCACCAGATTCAGGTTTCTGAACAGGGACAGGTAACTTCTTGTATCTATGGCATAGTACAATACCGATTCCAGGCCTACCATCAGCGCTATGCAGGTGTATGCAGCTATGGGTGAAGAGGTCATCACTGCACACAGAAACATTATCTCGGTCACGGCAAACGCCGCAAGCGACTGCAGTAACCAGGATATAAGCACACAGGTTCTCACGGATACATCAAGGGTACATCCCCTGAATGCATGAACCGACTGTATAGGCCTCGACAAATCGCCAAAACCGAAGGCTTCTCCCGCAGCTATAAATGCGGATATGCATATAAGTCCCGTCACCAAAAAAGAGGACACGAGGCACACAGCGAGCTTTACTGTACAGTGTGTTCCCCTGCCCTTCAGCGTTGACGACAGCAGGTTCATCTGTCCGGATTCACGCTCTCTTATCACAAGTTCATTTACAAGGACCAGCATCACCAGCATTATCAGTACTGCCGTCATGAAGCTGTCCATGTAAAGCTCCACGCCCTTCGACGGTCCCGGTTCCGGTGACACCCTTCCGTCAAGCACCCCGTAGTCTTCTGCCGTCTTCATGGCGTTTCTGTAAGCAAAACTCTCTTTATCCGCAAAAATTGAAACGGATGTTATCTTTTTCGATTCAGCATCCACGGAAGCCAGATATCCTTCATAGTCAAGGCACGTATCCAGTTCCTTTCCTATCTCCCTCTTCAGCACGGTCTCCGCACTGAAATCAAATATATCATAATACTGACTTTCGTTCAGATACATGTCACGGATTTCATCAATATCCATTTCCTTCATGGACTCATATGCTTCTCTGTACTGTTCAGAAGTGTATACCGTTGTCACGTCCCCCGCCATGATTCTTATCCCGAAAAAGGCGGCCAGACAGGCAATGATGACGGTTCCCGGTATCCTGGGATTTTTCCATGCCCTTGCAAATTCATTTATGAAGAGTCTCACATCTTTCCTCCTTACTGTGAACATCACGCATATTTTCTTCTCCGACTCATTTAACGTTCAGTTCTGTCCCCTGCTTCATCTCTGCCGAAATACACAACCCTTTTCTTATCATCTTCATACACGAAAGCACCCACAAATATATCGGCATTCAGCCTCCTTACTCGACGAATCATTTTCTCATCACCGTCATCTGCCGTATCTCTTCTCAGACCAGATACAGGTACACATCCTCCAGGTTCGGTACCGCTTCCAGGCTGATACATTCATCAGGCGTTCCGTCATTCAACACCCTGATTCGAACCATTTCCCGCTCCTTCACCATATCCGCCACTCTGAAACGTTTCTCCATCTCCGGAACATGCTCTTCATCGGTAAACACCTCATACACCCTTCCCTTCATTCCCTCACACAGTTCCCAGGGGGTACCTTCCGCAAGCAGATGTCCTCTGTTCATTACCAGCACGCGATTAGCTATATACTGTATGTCTGACACTACATGTGTCGCTATAATCACTATCCTGTTGAAAGCCACCTTTGCCACCAGGTTTCTGAACCTTACCCTTTCTTTCGGGTCAAGTCCCGCTGTCGGTTCATCAAGAATGATAATACCCGGATTTCCAAGCAGTGCCTGTGCCAGCAGTGCCCTCTGCTTCATTCCTCCTGACAACGCGGACATTTTTCTGTCCTGCACGTCAACAAGGTTTACCTTCTTCAGGATATCCTCTATCTGACCGTCAGCTTCTGCTTTTTTTATTCCTTTAAGGCCCGCCATGTAATAAAGAAACCTTCTTAATGTGAAGCCCGGAAACATCTGCTGCTGTTGAGGCACGAAACCTATCTCCCGGCGGTATTCCTCTTTAAGCTCCGTTATGGGCGTACCGTTAAACAGAAGTATTCCGGATGTGGGCTTAAGATTATCCGTTATCACGTTTATCAGGGTGGACTTGCCTGCCCCGTTCGGTCCCAGGAGACCATACACTCCCGGTGTCAGCGTATAACTGAAATCCTCCAGTGCCCTGTTGCTTCCGTAAAATCTACACAGTCTGTCTATCTTCAGTTCCATGTGCCACTCCCCCGCTTTCAGCTGTCTGTTAAGTAAATCCGGTATTTTTTCTCATTTCCAGTCAGTCATCTTCTGTGCTTTCGATATGTCACCCCGGAAAAAATCCTCTTTGCTGACAACATATAGATTGCCCACCGATTCCCGGCCTTCTTCAAACTTTCCGTAAAAATATATCATATCATCGGTCACTGCTTCTATGTTTTGTATTCCTGTATCATCCAGCCTTCCTCCGGCAAGAGAACTAATCTCTCCGGTTTCCATATTGTAGAGATATCCTTTCCCGTAATAGAAAAAACATGCCTCATCCCCAAAGAAAAACAGCGGCGTATTTCTGTCATCTCCGATGTAACGGTTCAGTTCTTCACTGTTCAACATCTTCATTTCTTCTTCGCCGTCATAATACCTGATACCTTTTTTTGTCTTTATGATGAAATAACTTCCCATGCACTTAACTTCCTCATTGCTGCCTGCCCAGAATTCATTCTTCTTCCCTGACTTAATATCATAGCAGCAGAGACTTTTGTGCATATACAATTCCATCTGTCGATCTGCCTCTTCATATCCCATGGAATAATCTATCTTACAATCACAGTACCACATCATGTAATACACTTTCCCGTCCTTTATGGCCGCCTTGCAGAACATGGCATCATAACCTTCCACCTCATCCGCTAAAATGCATTTTCCTGTATCTGTATCAATCAGATACAGTCCGGCCTTATACTTTTCCATATCCGGCACAGCTCCTGCTCTTCCTTTGCTTTCATCAAAATCATAAGTTTTGCAGTAACATATTGCAAAACATCCGTCATCGTAAGCAGCGTCTATCCCTGTCTGCGCATCCTCCAGAACTGCAAGTGTTTTCCTGTTTCTGCCATCACGATCGGCCTTCATCATTATCATATCATTAAGTGAATAGCTGTCATCCGCCATATTTCTGTATAAAAAAAACTCATTCGTTTCGTTCATAAACAGGAACTGTGAATCCTGACTGACATAACCGTCACAGTCACCTGATAAATGATTACAGTCGGGTTTCGAACACACACAGACCGATTCACCGTTCAAAGCATCCGTAAAATACGCAAAGCCCTCTCTTGTGGTCATCATTCCTTCCCTGTTGTAACTTCCCCAGATGTCAAAATATACCTCAGCTTCGTGTCTGACATCATCTTTTCCACATGCGCTAAGGACTGTCCCTGCAAGGAACAGTCCTATAGCTAAAACGACAATATGTAATACTGAATTCAATCTTTTATTTTTTATCATGACTTCATCTCGTCCTTCAGTTTCCATCACTGATCAAGTATCTTAAATACCTCTCTTGATTCAGCTATATACTCAGCCAGCTTCTGATTGAACTTCTGCTCATCCAGAACTTCTGATATTATTCTCATATATTTACCATATGTCTGTCCCGCCAAATAAAGCAGACCCGGATAATCATAAAATTTAAAATCAATCTCTTTTATATATTTTGAAACATATTCAAATCTATCCTTCGAAGAATCAAAAGAATGTCTTTCTCCTTTGGGCCTTCCAATATTATCTTCGATACCGAAATAATATCTGCGCATTCCGGATCCTACACCTTCGCCGCTGACAGGATCTACCATAAATCCATCTTTTTCAATGCACGGAGTTCCGCCATATGCCATCAGATTCGCATACGTTCTGTCTGTTATAATAAGTTCCAACAGCTTAAATGCCATATCCGGGTTCTTTGATGTCGAACGTATAGCCAAAGAATTACTATAGAAAGAAGTTGATGTTCCCGGGAAAGTATAAATATAATAATCATCCTCATTAAAGCGGTTCTTATCCGAGATATCTGTCAGCGCTATGCTCCATTTATCAGCACTCGCTTCAGCAGAACTGCTTTCAATAGCCATACCTTCGCGAAACATTCTGTTCAGTTCGCGCATCCAACGGACATTAATATCAATATCCATCACATTGCCTATATTGCCGTTTTCGTCATAATACATTCCCATACCTACATACGTTATTCCTTCATATGTAAGCCACCTAAAATCAGATATTCCGTAAAAAAGCTTCCTGTCCTTGGAGATAAGCGGCAAAAGAGTATCCAGTGTTCCGTCAAATTTGGCTATCTCATCTTCCGTATAGCTGCTTTTCTTTATCCTTACCTGAAGTCCGGTTTCTCCACAAAGCGCATAGTTCGGAACCACATAATGTGAGCCCTTATACTCTACAGAATCCCAATCTATCTGAGGGCAGTGTTCCCATAGTTTACTTCCTTCCAAATACTCATCAAGCCGGAGATATTTACCTTTCTCACCTCTGACTACTTTATATGCCGGATAGTACACCCCTTCTGCGAACGTTGTTCCCGTATATATGACATCCGCATCGCTGTTTTCTACAGTTTGATCAAAAATATCATCCGGAATCGTTACTATCTTCATTCTGAAAGGATATCCGTCCTTCCGAAGCTGATTGTTCACTGCTTCTTCGCTTGTACTATAATCTCCGCTACCCGGTATAGCCCACAGGATAATATTTTCATCCGATACATCAGCTACGTCCTCTGTTTTTTCCCATTGACATTTATACGGTGTATCGTCAGATGGATTCTGCTTCATAAACTCTTCAAAAGTTCTGAACGGAATTTCATCAAAAGAAATCTCAGGAACAGTCACCTCGGGAAGACCGTCATAAGCCGACTTAGAAATGCTGCTTTCTGTTCTATCTTTTTCATCATCCAAATTTACAACCGATTCGTTTGATAAATTGGGTAGATTACTTTCGTCGCTTATTTTTTCACTCGATTCCGAGGAACAAGACGCCAAAAACACTAAACAAATACTGCAGATTAATATTTCAAGTTTTTTCATCCTGAATACACCTTCTCCTTAATGATACTCTACATGAATATTCCTCGAATCATTATAATACCCGAATGAAAATGAATTCACATAGGTTGAAACAGCTTCCTTGGAAACCAATGACGTTTCACCTGTAGCTATGTCATATTTGCGATACATGCCCGAAGGATTCGACTTACCAGTATCTGAACCTTCGGAAGCTATAATACCAATTTTGTCAAAGCTGATGATCAATGATGCAATTAATACCAAACTAACAATACTTCTAAAAACAACTCTCTTCATGATTTTTTCTCCTGTGTTTTGTTTTAAAATGAATTTTTCTAATCAATAGTCAGCCACCTGACTAATAAACCTGTTTACTGATTCTTCACCCACACATATATATAATCCGTATTTAGCCACGTTTGTCCAAACAAATCCTCCGCTATAAACCTGCATAGAATGTTTTTTTACTCCCAGTATTTTGTAATCGACTGATATTTCTATAAGCAATTTACCAGTTTTCATGGCCTTGCTCACAGTCTCAAAATTCCTCAATAAAATCAAGATTACGATATATCACATATTCATCTTTGTCTTCCAAATAAACAGCAACCGCAAAATTCCTGTCAACCCCTTCTATTTCATATACTCTGACCTTCTTTTTTACACTTTTCGGTATAGTATTGCTATCCGCAGTATCAAGCGGTTCATTATTGATTCCACATTCAGGAACCGGATTCTGACCGAGTGCTATGTCACTAATTCCTTCAGCTTCATAGGTTCCTATGAATTCCCCTATTTCATCCTCCAATTCACCTGCTGTCAGTTCATATATCGTTCCACCTATGTTGACCGTATAATATAATACATAACCGTCTTCAACACTCCTTGACTCCGGCGTTGGGACTATGCGTGGTTTAGCTGGCCTTATTCCCAAAATTCCTCCTAATCCTGCAAGTAATATCAGTACTGCCAAAACAATCCATTTATTTATTTTTCTTATTGTGTGCTTTCCACCATTATTAACCGGTTGTTCACTTATCGGTATCCATACAGAACTTCTGTACCCTTCTATTTTTCTGTTACGATCCAGTCCTTCATACCATTCCACCCTTACATTGCCAAGAACCTCATAACCCGATGTCTGGTTTATCTGCTGTTCCAGTTTCTCCGATGCTATTCCCTGCAGACCTTCTACAACCGGGTGATAAAAATCAAATACCGCCCATCTTGTCTCTTCTATATCAAGTACTTCCAGTTCTTCGGTTATCTCGGATGATATCTGTCTCCCTGCTATCATATATGTATAAGTGTCTTTCGTTTCATTGATTATGATTCCGTATTCACCTATTCCATTTTCATATATGTACTTATTCTCACCCCATTTTCCTTCTTCATCATCCACGCGATACTTTTTATAGAATTCGTCCCAGAAACACTGAATTTCTTCCAACGCATTTTCTTTTTTGATTTCTTTTTTAAATCCGACAAAACGATGTCTGCTTTTTCTCATCACCTTAAATGATGACTTCGCCTCTCCATATAGCACAATATCTACAGATAATGCCGGAAACCTTCTGTATCCTGTGCCTTTTTTCTTTAAAGCCGAAGGGCTGATTCCATGGAATCGTATAAATGCCCTGGTAAATCCATCCACCGAATCATAGCCGTATTTATATGCAGCGTCCGTAACCTTTATATCAGAACAAGTCATTTCCAGCGAGGCCTCATATAGTCGCCTGTATCTTATATATTCCATAACATTGTAACCGGTAATTCCCTGAAATCCTTTCTGTAGAACAGGTTCAGATATATTAAGCCGGCTGGCAACCTCTTTGGGACTATTTACTGTCAGCAGGTTTCCTTCGATATATTCAAGTGCATCATGTATATAAGGCAGCCACTCCATACTTTCTCCTCATTTATTATGATCTTATGAATCATATTTATTATGATAATATAATGCGTAAATCACTCGACATTTAGAAAACAAACGTGTCGGATTTATTTTTTTACAACGATTGCTTTACATTTCGCCTTCGAAAGCGATATAAAAAATGAAGGTATTTCTACCTTCAAATTCACATTACTTATAAATCCATGTTGTGATACAAGCGTCAAAAGAACGTTATGTTTCGTCCGCTTACAGCTCGCAGGGACCTTCCCCGATATCAACCACATAAAACTCTGCCTTGTATCCGATTTTTTCTTCATATTCGGCTCCGACACGCGCTATAAACCCGTCTACATCCGCTTCCTTTACCAGACTGACCGTGCAGCCTCCAAAGCCTGCCCCTGTCATACGCGCTCCGATGGTTCCCGGACACTTCAGAGCTGCTTCCACCATGGTATCAAGCTCTTTACCTGTTACCTCATAATCATCCCGAAGTGAAACATGTGAATCAATCATCAGTCTTCCAAACCGTTCAACATCACCGTTTTCGAGTGCTTCAACAGCCTCAAGCGTTCTGATGTTTTCTGCCACGGCATGTTTAGCTCTTCTGCGACAGTTATCATCCGAAATACTTCCTGCGTATTTTTCAAATCTTTCCACCGACAGGTCGCCAAGTGCCTTCACATCGCCGTTTACCCTGATATCCTCTTTATTCCCGTTCTGAATCTCTGCAAGCGCTTTCTCACATTCTGCTCTTCTCTCGTTATATTTTGAATCTCCGAGGCCACGTTTTTTGCAGGTATTTCCGATTACAATCCTGATGCCTTCCAGCCTGACCGGCACATATTTATACTGAAGTGTGGCAGTGTCAAGGAAGATGGCGCTGTCCTTTTTTCCGCATGCAACCGCAAACTGATCCATGATTCCGCAGTTTACTCCAATATACTTATTCTCCGCTTCCTGTCCTATAAGCGCCATGGTGATATTGTCCACGTCAAAGCCGTACAGTGATTTCAGCACCTGATCCGACAGTACCTCAAGTGATGCCGATGAAGAAAGACCCGAACCGTTCGGAATCGTCCCATAGCAGTAAAAATCAAAGCCGCAATCGGGAAGCATACCTTTTTTAATGAAAACAGAAATTACTCCGCATACATAATTGGCCCAGTCAGTTTCCTTCCTGTAAATCAAATCATCGAGTGAAGCCTCAAGGATACCCTTTTCAGCGAAATTAGCCGAATAAAATCTCAGCTTCCTGTCATTTCTTTTTCTCACAGCCGCATAGGTTCCGATTGTCAGCGCACACGGAAAAACATGTCCCCCGTTGTAATCTGTATGCTCACCTATCAGGTTCACCCTTCCCGGTGCAAAAAACACACGCACTCCGTCTGCTTCACCGTAAACCTTTTTAAAACCCTCTGTCATCTTCTTTTTCATCGTCTTGTCCTCTTTCGTTTTTTTTGCGGATTAAGTCCGCTTTTCATAATATTTTATAGTGCGGAGACGTTACTATTCACATTCATATGATAATGAACACAAGTCTCGCGGATTTTCATCGAATGCAGCCTGCTTTCCACACTACATTTCGTCTGCCTCATTACCTTCCGCAACGGTATCAAATCTGCCGATTCCGGCGATTGCGTCCACCGGAAGTGAAAAAATCACAGCACCGCCATCGGTTTTCAAACCGCCGGTCTCCTTTATTGCCTCCATTATTCCGGCTTTATACTGCTTTGCCACCAGGAAAAATATCGTGTCGGTTTCGGTCTTGAGAGTAGTCCCGAGCACCTGCTCCGCTTTTTCGTTATTCAGGCTTCTTGTGTGCAGAATGGATGCGCCCGTAGCGCCGGCAGCTCTGGCCGATTCCAGCACTCTGTCGGTATATTTCTGACTGACCACAGCCACAAGAAGGTCATGTTGTCTTTCGTTCATTTTTTTCTCTCTTTCGTTGTTATTCTCCACATTTGAATTATTCTGATTATCTGTCCTCTCGTCCTTATTAACGGGTGTCTTCAGAATACAGTCACTTATCAGTCCCGAAATGCCGGCTAACGGCATCGTAAATGCTATACCTTTTCCCGTAAGATACAGCTTCAGTCTGTTTCTGAGTGCTTTCAGCACCTGTTTTTCCGAGTATTCGGGAATCAGACTAATTTCAATTCTTTTTTCTATATCATCCAGACCCAGATAAGCCAGATAGCTTGATTTTGCCGTTCCGAAGGCAAGTCCGGAATAATTAATCGAAATGCAGTTTTCGTTTAACGTCTCTTCATACTTTTTTTCATCTGCTTTTCCAATAATTCCGACTAAAGCCTTAACTCTGTACTGACTGTTGCTCTGAAGCTTCTCCTCTCCGTCTGTTAATTTATTTTTTTTCGCAAATAACATATATCCTCCATATCATGCCTGCACACTGCAAAACGTTCCCGGTACAGGCTTTTCTCACAGCACAAATACTATTTACCCGTTCAAAACAGATTCCGGTACAGGCTTTTCCCACGGCACAAATACTATTCTACCGTTCGAAACAGATTCCGGTACAGGCTTTTCTCACGGCACAAATACTATTCTACCGTTCAAAACAGATTCCGGTACAGGCTTTTCTCACGGCACAAACACTATTTACCCGTTCAAAGCATTTTTCCGGCACATTTTCTGCCGTTCACATTCCGGTCGTAACGTCATACTCGATAAATTCTTCGTCGGCTGCCAAAAATGATTTTGCCGCCCGTTTTGATTTCATACTGAAGGTAAGCCCGCATACCTGGATGGAAATCACCGGCGTCATAGCCACAAATGCCACACACCCGAAGGCCTGCGTCATGATATCAGCTCCCGTGCCGCTGCAGGCTCCTATCATCATCGGAAGTACAAAGGCACTCATCATTGTACCGCTGGCCACACCGCCCGAATCAAACGCCACACCGGTAAAAAAGCCGGGTACAACCAGACTGAGTGTCAGGCATAGAGCATAGCCCGGAATAAGTATCCACAGAATAGATATTCCGGTCAGAATTCTCACAAATGAAAGACCGAGCGCCGCCGCCACACCTATTGAAAGACTTACATTCATCGTTTCAGCCGATATGGCTCCTGCGGACATCTGTTCAACCTGTCTGTTGAGCACGTGTACCGCCGGTTCTGCCGAAACGATAAAGAATCCAAGAAGCATTCCTACAGGTATCAGAATCCACCCTGAACCCAGACTGCTCAGTTTCTCTCCTATCGAATATCCGACAGGCATAAATCCGCTGTTGGCACCCGCAAGGAAAACAGACAGTCCCAAAAAAGTATAGACAATACCGACGGCGATTCTTGCAAGCTGTCCAAAGCTAAACGTGCGTGATATAAGCTGGTAAAGAATCATAAAAACAATAATGGGCAAAAGTGCCTTTCCTACCTCTACAAGGTACTCCCGGAAGCCCGATGCATACATCTCCGCAGCATGCGCCGTATCTCTTACCTGAATAATCTGTTCGGCTTCGTACTGTGAATCCCCAAGGCTAAAACATATCCCAAGTACCATAACACTGATAATCGGTCCTATGCTGCACAGAGAAACAAGACCAAAGGCGCTGTCTCCTTCATCTGCGCCCGATTTTACCTGAGAAATACCGGCACCAAAGGCCATGATAAACGGCACTGTCATCGGTCCGGTGGTAACTCCTCCCGAGTCAAATGCCACAGACCAGAAATTCTTCGGCACAAACATGCATAAAATAAATGCCGCCGCATAAAAAATCATCATAATCACCGAAAATTTTATTCCAAATATGATTCTCAGTACGGCAACAGCCAGAAAAATACCTACTCCGACAGATACAGTCAAAATCAGTACCATGTTCGGCACTCCCGAAACCTGATTTGCCAGTATGACAAGGTCAGGTTCCGATATTGTCACAATCACTCCGATGATAAAGCTTACGAAAGCCAAAAGCCACGTTTTACCTGAAGCGGCCAGTCCCGTACCAATCTTTGCTCCAAGAGTCTGCATCGACATTTCCGCGCCCATGGTAAACACCGCAAGACCGAATATCAGCGCAGCCACTCCCATTACAAACATCAAAAAATCTCCGGGATTCATCGGCACAAGTGAAATGCTCAGAAGCCATACCACAATTGCTATCGGTAAAATAGACTTCAGTGATTCCTTCAGTTTAACTTTTATAACACTGTTCATTATATTTTCTCCATAATTCACTTTTCGGTAGTATATCGAATATTCGCACCGTCACAGATAAATGTAATTGTCCCGAGTTCGTCTGTCCGCAGTATCTCCGCACCGCACTGCGACAGCCTTTTCAGCGTTTCCGCATGAGGATGACCGTAATCATTATTCTTTCCGCATGAAATAACCGCGTACTCCGGTTCTGCCGCCTTCAGAAACTCCTCCGTTGAGGAAGTACCGCTGCCGTGATGTGACACCTTCAGAACATCTGTCTTCATCCTTGCAGCGTCTTCAAGAAGGCGCAGTTCTCCTTTTTCGGTTGAATCTCCCATAAATAAAAAGTTTCTTTCATGATATCTCATGGACACGACGATAGAATAATCGTTCTCATCTTCAAATGCACCCTCTTCGGGTGACAGAATAGTCAGCTCTGCATCGCCAAGGTAATATTTATCTCCCACCGCAGGTCTGATTATCTTTATAAGTTTGCTCTGAATTATTTCCATCAGGTTATAATACGCCCTGGTGTCTTTCGAATAATCCGGCATAATAATGCCGTCACAGTCAAATTTATAAGCAACCGAGTCAAGTCCTCCGATGTGATCCGCGTCAAAATGCGTTACAAAAATATAATCGAGCTTTTCTATTCCCCTTTTCTGTAAAAACATCCTTATGGCAGAGCCTTTTGAATCCGGTCCGCCGTCAATCAGTGCATAATGGCTGTCACAGCTTATCAGTATACAGTCTCCCTGACCGACATTGATAAAGCAGACCTCCAGCTCCTCCTTCACATCCCCGCAAAGCCTATCATCGGGCGCCGAATTTTCAGTAGTTTCCTTATTCCGGTTTTCTTCATCCGTGCTCAGCCCGGTACTTTCCGCATTTCCATGGTTTTCGTTATTCGAATCCGGTCCGGTGCTTGCCGCAGATTCACGGTTTTCGTTATTCGAATCAGTTTTCTCCGCCGTCGTTTTGTCATGACGTTCGTCATTTTGTGACTGAATTTCTGCCACTGTTTTATTGTCACGTAGCAGCAAATCCTGCGGCTCGCGAGGGAAAAATATGTAGCACAAAATAACCAGAACAGGAACAAGTACAGCCACTGTCAAAAGAGGATAAATTCTTTTTTTCTTTTGCCGCGGCTCCCAACTTTTCCCTTTTCTGGCCATTTTTGCTCTTTTTTTGCTTTCTCTGAACCTGTCTATCTCTGTTACCTCACATATTCATGATTACGGCGTCATAAAGTCCATTATTTTTCTTACAGGCAAGCTTGACGAAAATAACGCACTTTTGACGCTTGTATCATATTCATATTACTATTACCGTCGGTTGACAATGAGCCCGGAAATGAAGTCTGTTTCAAGGCCTGCGAGCATTATCATGTTATGTTATTTTAAAGAACACTGTCGCAATAGTCAAGAGCCGCAGCTATGACCTTGTCCATATCGTAGTACCTGTACTGTCCGAGTCTTCCGCCGAAATGAACATTCGAAGCATTCTTTGAAAGTGCCTCATACTTTGCATACAATTCATTATTTCTGTCATTGTTTACCGGATAATACGGCTCGTCACCCTTCTGCCAGGTCTTGGGGTATTCTCTGGTGATAATCGTTTTTGAAGCCTCGGTATTCGAAGGCTCAAAATGTCTGTGCTCGATTATTCGCGTGAAAGGAACCTCCGCGCCGGTGTAGTTTACCACTGCCACACCCTGATAATTGTCCGTATCTGCCTTCTCAAATTCAAATCTTAACGACCTGTACTCAAGCTCACCGAGTGAATACCCGAAGAACTCGTCAATCATTCCGGTATATACAACTCTGTCAGCCAGCCCGCAACCGTAATCCTTTGTTCCGTTATTTCGCTCATAATCAGCAAGCAGCTCAAAATAATCGGTATTCAGCTTTACATCCGCCTTTTCCAGCATTTTCTCAACAATTCCGGTATACCCGCCGATAGGAATTCCCTGATATCTGTCGTTAAAATAATTGTTGTCATAGGTAAATCTTAGCGGAAGCCTCTTGATAATAAATGCAGGAAGCTCTGTACATTTTCTTCCCCACTGCTTGCAGGTATAATCCTTTACGAGCTTTTCGTAGACATCCCTGCCAACGAGCTTCAGTGCCTGTTCCTCCAGGTTCTTCGGCTCGCCTCCAATGTTCTCCGCCGCAATCTGTCTGTCAATAATCTCTCTCGCCTCAGCAGGTGTCTTCACGCCCCACAGTCTGCTGAAGGTATTCATGTTGAACGGCAGATTGTACAGTTCATCTCCGTATCTTGCCACAGGAGAATTCACAAAATTATTGAACTCGGCAAAACTGTTTACGTAGTCCCAGATTCTTTTATCGGATGTATGAAAGATATGTGCTCCGTATTTATGAACATTTATCCCGCTGACCTTCTCAGTATATACATTTCCGGCGATATGCTCTCTTTTATCAATCACCAGACATTTTTTCCCGACCTTACCCATCTCATATGCAACAACGGCACCGTACAGTCCTGCTCCGACTATCAGATAATCATACTTCATGATAATTTATCCCTCACTTATATTACATTTTTACCCAACTTTGAATAATAAATCTTTCCTCCTATACTCTACCATAACTGACACGAAAAATAAACCATTCTTTTGTCTATAAATAACAATTCACAGTCCGGACAGTTACTATTCACCGCTGATTTTGTGGCGCTTTATGAATGTTTTGTCCATACGGTGAGCAGAAACTGTGAATTGGCACTGCGAATCGGAACAGCGAATAGTGCCGGTGAATTGGCTCAGTGAATTGGCACTGCGAATCGGAACAGCGAATAGGCCCGGTGAATTGGCACTGTAAAAATACGTCATAACAACGACACTTTACAAAATCAATGCTCTGATATATAATGATGCAGGTGTCCGCACCGTTATTGAAAATATTACAGGTAAACGGCATCCATTATTTCCAAAAGAGTTATTATCCGACTTTGGAAGCTTTTCACAACACATGAATAAGCAAAAGCTGCGGAGCAGCGACTGACTGTGCAGCCGGGGCTTGTGAATGTGTTTTGTACAGACTGTGGATAACAACCCCAAAAACAACTAAACACAATTACCGAATACAAAGGAACAGATTTGTTACTGTTATCGTTGATCACAGACCATACAACACAAACCGAAACATTTTTTCCGGTTAAGTCCCGCGATACCGAGAAAGCAGTAACAGTCCTACAGAACGGAGATATCATGTCATCAAAGAAAAAACATACATCCGGAGCAACCGGTGCCGCAAAATCCCCAAAAGTCACAAAACCGGTTAATCAGGGTTCAAAATATTCGACAAAAGCCAAGCCTGTTCCCAGAATAGGCGGCAGGGTTGCCATTAATGTTTATATGCTTCCGCTTGCGTTCATTCTCGGCATTCTGCCCTTCATCATATACCTGAAAAAGTATGAACCCAAACTTTCGGATACCGGCTGGTTTGATGTAGCCACCTACAACACCGACCTGTTCCTTTATTACAAGCAGGTATTTTTCATAGCTGTCTGCGCCATTATGCTGTGCCTGATAATTCTTCAGGCATTTCTGAAAAACCACAGGCTTCAGTTTACGAAGCTTTTCATTCCGCTTGCGGGATATGCTTTTCTGAGCCTGCTGTCAAGCATTGTGTCGGAATACAGTTATTTTTCGTTTCACGGAATATTTGAACAGTTTGAATCGGTATGGGTACTGCTGGGATATGCACTTATCGTTTACTATGCGTACATTTTTATCTCAGAGGCATCCGATATACGTTTCATGATTGTCGTACTGACCATAAGTACCCTGATTATCATGCTTTTGGGATTGTCGCAGGCATTCGGTCACGACTTCTTCAGATCCGATATTGCCAAATCAATCATCCTTCCCGAACAGTACAGAGAAGGAGCCTCACTGGATTTCTCCTTCGGCAGCAACATAGTTTATCTGACACTTTACAATCCAAACTATGTCGGCTCCTACGCATCACTGATTTCTCCGCTGTTCCTGATGCTGATATTCACCACAAAGAAGCCATACAAGATAGCTCTTTATGCGGTAATATACGTTGCGCTTCTCCTTTCACTGCTCGGTTCGGGTTCAAGAGCAGGTCTCGGCGGAATTATTGCCTCGCTTCTGCTTATCGGAATCATGTTCGGTAAGCGACTGCTCAAATACTGGATGGAGGCAATCATCGTCCTGGTGCTGATTGTGGGAACCGTTTATACCATGAACAATTACTCCAACAACAACATCTTCAACAGAGTCAAGTCTGCTCTCTCGATTGAAGAAACCAATTTCAACCTCGATGCGATTGAAACAAACGATGACAACATAGTTATTTCATACAGGGAGCACAAGCTTGAAATCAAGGGTGAAACGGATTCTTCAACAGGTGTTCTCACTTATGAATTCTACGATGAGAATCAGAATTCTGTGTCATTTGTCCCTGATGAAAGCTCCAACGGCACTCATTTTGTGACCGAAGATCCCAGATTTTCCGGAATTTCGCTGACACACTGCACCGATGCTACCGACTTCTTAATTGATTACAACGGTGAATATGTTGTTCTGATGAATATGGATGAAAAAGGAACCGGAATTAAGTACCCCAATGACAGCGATTACATTTTTACGGTTACCATAGACGGTCAGAACTGGTCCTTCGGATGTCTGAATAATTCAATGTATTATTACAACAGACGTCACATATTTGATAAAATGAATAATTCGGAAACAGCCGATTTTCTTTATGACTACGCAAAAATGGCTTCCGGTCGAGGCTTTATCTGGTCAAAGACTCTTCCGCTCGTAAAAGACACTCTGTTTTTGGGAACAGGTGCGGACACCTTCTCGCTTGCATTCCCCAACAACGACTATGTAGCCATGTATAACGGCAATTTCGCGGACGAAATCATGACAAAGCCACACAATATGTATCTGCAGACAGCCGTACAGACCGGCGTTGTTTCACTGATATGCCTGCTGGTATTTTACATCATGTATTTTGTCAGAAGCTTCAGCCTGTATTTTCATTCACCCAGCAAAGGCTATCTCACCTTCATCGGTATGGGCATACTGAGTGGTACCTTCGGATATCTCATCGTTGGCTTCATCAATGACTCTATGATTACCGTAGCTCCGCTGTTCTGGGTTCTTCTCGGTATGGGCGTGGCAATAAACGAACTGATAAAAAAAGAGCAGCCTGTACAGACTCCGCTCATGACAAAGGTATCCGACACGGTATCGTAACAGTTACTTTTCTGAAACATAAAAGCCCCGTTAAACGGGGCTTTTAATATTTGTTACCGGTGTCAAATCAATGACGTCTATTTTAATACCGACGTTAAAGCAACGGCGTCTATTTTTGTTACCGGTGTCAAATCAATGGCGTCTATTAATGGCATGAATCAGTTCATGATTAATACTCTCGATACACAAAAAACATTACAGAATAATTCCGAATCCCGTCACGAACCCGATGGAGTCGGAGTCGGAGTCGGCGTAGGTGTGGGAGGTGCTTCAGGAGGCGTCACCGATACGTATTTTGAGGCCAGTACAGTAGTTGTCTTTGCACTCGCTGCAACGCCCTTCCTTCTGAAGAGAAGAACCGCACCCTTGTCGGTGTAGCTTACAGCTCTCTTGGTCCCGTTCAAAAGTGTATATGAATTCTTTGCGGTGTTCTTAATCAGGCCGCCCTGCTTTATGGCGGTCCATTTCATTGCCGTCATATCTGTCTTTCCGGGCGCCAGATCCTCATTCATCACAATCAGATACTCATATGCCGGATTTAATGTTTTATCGGTCAATGCCGAAGCAACCGTGCTCAGCTTAACCGAAACCGCATCACTTCCAATTGTCACCGTCGGCGCGGCCGCCTGTGACGGTATTTCCAGCGTTCCGACAAACGATGCTGTCTTTTTCGTGGTCGGAGCCGTTCTATACTCAATTTTCACCGTTTCTTCGCCCACCGGCTCGTTGATGCTCAAAGCTTGGTAAATATCCGAAATAGCCACAGCAGAAACCTTGGTTTTTGTATCCTCGGTGTAAGGATCAAAATCTCCTACCGCTGCCGATGTTCTGATAACGCTTGGTTCAGATGATTTTCCCTGGAACGGAAGTACCGTTTTCCATGACAGGTCATCTGCGCCCGCAAGTCTGAACTGCATACCGTTTTTTAATGATACACTGAGCTTGTTCACGTCAATTTTTACCGAAGGTGTTTTCGTGACCGTGAGCTTAATCTTTACCTCTTTACTGTACCTCTGTCCGTTCTTCTGACCGGTCTGATTTATCGCGCCGATACGGAAATTCAGTGTAGCACCCGATGCGCAAACCGAGTCCCATATTACCTTCGTAAGTTCATCAATATCAAGCCAATCGCAATTACTTCCCTTGCGCCACTGAATGTTCAAAAGCTTTATATCCTTGATTTTTTCATTGTTTCGTCCGGAGTGATCGTAAGTCACAACGGTTCCGTCCGCATCCGTTATCACCACACTGTAAAGGAGATTGCGTCCCTTAGCCTTGTCACCGACTGCCGCATAATTCATGTTGAAATCAACCTTTTTGGGCATAGCTGCCACCGGAACAATCATTATATCAACCACACCGTCGCTGTTCGGTGTCAGCGTTGTGGCTATTCCGATATAAGCTGTTTTGCCTGCCGCAAGAGTGGAAATATCAATACTGTAAATATCAAAGGTTCCCTTTCTCGCTGCCGGAATCAGTTCCGAAGGCTTGACCGTATACGCAGTATTGTTTTTCAGCACGGTATAATATACCTTTTGCGTTGAATTGACCTCTATTTCCTCCGTCTCATAAAGAACAAATGCACTGACCACTCCCTTTACCGCAGGCGGCGGTGTCGGTGTCGGTGTCGGCGTCGTGCCCGTATCGGCCATACTGTATGACAGCGGCATCAACAGTACCAGGAAGAAAATGCATGCCACTGTCCACAGAAACCCGAATCTGTGATATATAATGTTTCCGGATTTATTTTCATTACTGCTTCCGGTTTCGTTTTTAATACTGTATTCGGATTTGTTTTCAATATCGTTTTCAATGTTGTTTTCAAAATCGTTTTCAAAATCGTTTTCAATGTTGTTTTCAGTGTTGTTTTCTATATTGTTTCCGGTTTTATTAATACTGTATCCGGATTTATTTTTAATACCGTTTTTGTTTTCTATACTGCTTCCGTTTATATTTTCAGATTTCTTTTCTGATTTATTATTTTTATACTCCCTATCGTTCATCATATCAGCCCTCCGAAAATCATTATTTTAAGAAGTCCCCCACGTTTGTTTACCGCTCATTATTAATACAGGCTGCGCCCTTACATACGCCTCGAACACATGTAAAATGCTGATTGCACGTTACTATTCACAGTCTGTTCAAAACGCATTCATAAGCCCTGCCTGTGACCAATAACATCATAACACCTTATCAAAGACAAAAATACCCTTACGGTATATATCGACATCTTAACAAAAAAACATGAGCGTCAAAAATCCTGACGCTCACTGATACAGTCATTACTTTCTTTTGTCATGTACGTGTTTTCTGTCCTCTTCCATCTTTCTGAGTTCTTGCGCACGTTTCTTTTCTCCTACAACTATCCAGATAATTCCGACTACAACCAGAAGAATGATGAGTGACGAACATATGATAATAATTGTCTTGGACTTGCTGTCAATGGTCTTCTCTTCTTCACTGTCAGCAATCACGGTTGAATCATTTTCCGCGGAAATATTCTCTCCTCCGTCTTCCACGACCGTAGGAACAGGTTCAGTTGTCTCCTCCTCACCGTTCGGGTAAACAAGCCTGTTCTCTTTATCATCTATTACAGGGGCTGTCTCACCTTCCTTTGTCATAACAACCGAAATATCATCAAGATACATATCATCGGTTCCGTCTGACTCGAAATAAATAAATCTTCCTGTCTTGTCATCAGGCACCGTATAATTGAACGAAACCTCCGTCCAGTCATCCTTTACGGCAGTCTTGAGAACCATGGGAGTAATATCTGTACCGTCCTCGACACCAACGGTAATATTCTCATCGCCGGTCATTATATAAGCCTTGAATGTGATATTTTTTCCCGCATACTGAGAAATGGCAAGCTTGCACGAAGCATCTACCGCATCTCTCATGCACCTCATGGAATAACTTACAGGACCGACATCAGGTGTATGATTTGTATTCATTTTAAGCACTATTGAGGACTGATGTCCTGAGCCTCTTGAAAGAATACCAAACTCCTCAGGATTTACCATGTGTTTCTCACTGTCCTCGTAATAAGGCTCAAAATCAATCAGTAAATCTGTCAGTTCACCGCTGGCCTCTATCGGAGTCATGTCAAACGGCTCTCCCTTCGCAGCGAGAACCATTGCCTTGTACGCAGGCTTTGCCGAAAGGTCTCCACCGAAAATCAGAGGTTTGGAATCGGCTCTCCACGAAGCATCATCCGTCAGCCCCCAGATTGTAACGCTGGTGAGCTTTGAACCCTGCTTCTTGGTATCAATAAGCATGCTGAAGAAATCGTAATAGAACTTTGCCTGTGTATACCACTTATTTTTGCCTGTCTGAGTGCATCCTACGTCAAGCTCGGTAATATGCACTTCATCAATTACCTCGCTGTACTTCTCGATGGCCTGTCTGTACAAACTGATACTCTGATTATCGGAGAGATGACCCTGCATTCCGATTCCGTCAATCAGACCGTCGCCCTTAATCGAACCGTCACCGTTTGGATTGATTACGTCACTCTGTACCTTCGTATGACCTTCATTGTATTTTCTGACGGTCAGGAAATCAATTATCTGATTGTATCTGGCCGCAAACCATTCATTATAATCATTGTAAAATAATTTGGGCATAATGGACGACAGATCGTCGGTCTCGGCATTAAGTCCGTATAAATCGGCATACTGAACCGCAAACTTCGTCTCTGCCTCTCTGGCATAAAGGAAGCAGTAATAAAGGAAATCATCACCGATAATCTTATACCAGTAGCTTCTGCGCAGTCCGTCCGCATTGCTCTCGTCCGATGCTTCGTTAACTACGTCCCAGGCGTAAATCACATCTGCATAGCCGTTGGCATAGGTATACTCCATCATTGAGTATATATAGGTCTTCAGTCTGTCCAGAAGCGTCTCTCTGTCAACAAGACAGTCCTCATCGAGAATATCCGAATCGGAAGTAGTCGGAACTCCGTTCTTCAACGCCTTAAAATCCTTTGCAAAAATTGACGGATTTACCTGCGAATGCCAAACCAGCGTGTGGCCTCTCATCTGCATTCCGTTGTCCTTGACCCACTGCATCATTTCAACCGCAGCTCTGTCGATGTTGAACAGATTTTCAGAGGTGGCACTGAAGCTGTACGCAGGTTTCATCTCATTTCCGCAGGTAATACTGTTAAATACATTTTTAATCAGCTCTTCCTTGTTCGGATTGCCTATTTCCTTGTTTGTCTGATTCCAGTGAGAAATGGCTTCACAGGCAACACCCATTTTAAAATAATCACCGTAAAGCTCCGCCAGGCTCTCATACCCGCTTGTGTCAGCATATGTCATGGCTGCGCACGCACTTTGAACATTTGACAGCAGGACCGCAAAAATCACCAGCACTGCAATAATAACCGAATGAAGATGCTTCTTCATGTTATAAAAACCTCCATCTTGAAAGCATATGCCTCAGGCTTTTGTCCGCTTTTCCCCAACAAACAGCCCAATGTACACTACTATTCACAGTCTCTCAATCATTATCATCCGACCGTGAACAGTAATCAATGTACATCCATTTTAATCAATCTTATTCGTTATGTATAACATATTATTGCCTTTTTATGTGCGAATATTGTTAAAAGTTACCATTCCCCACATAGTCAAATGACAATTACAAGAAAGCATGTCGCTTACGACATGCTGCGCCGCTTTTGCGTCGCGTTAGCGACAAAATTCCGCTGCAAAAGCGTGCGCATCCTCGCGGAGCGTTTTTTACTTTATAGGACGTAATTTCCTATAAAGCAAAAAGCATGTCGCTTGCGACATGCTGCGCCGCTTTTGCGTCGCGTCAGCGACAAAATACCGCTGCAAAAGCGTGCGCATCCTCGCGGAGCGTTTTTTACTTTATAGGACGTAATTTCCTATAAAGTAAAAAGCTTTCGGCTTATTCATGTGTTTTGTCCAGACTGTGAAGAGTAACGATCAGTCCGATTCGGTACCCGATCCTGTAAAAAACTTGTAAAAATAATCATTGACATTTGAAAACGAAGTGGTAAAATATAGTTCGTATGTGTGTGGTGAAACGTCCGTGTCCGGATTTGCCGCGCCAATCGTCATCAATTACTTTTTCGGGAGGTGAATCAAATGGCAAATATTAAATCTGCAAAGAAGAGAATTCTTGTTATTGAAACAAAGACATTAAGAAATAAGATGATCAAGTCTAAGATTAAGACCTTATCAAAGAAGGTTCTTGCTGCTGTGGCTGCCGGCGACAAGGAACTTGCTGCTGCTTCTTTCAAGGAGGCTGCAAAGTATCTGGCTCAGTCAGGTGCTAAGGGCGTATATCACAAGAACACCGTTGCTCGTAAGATTTCAAATCTGGCAAAGGCTGTTAATTCGATGAACTAATCATTCTTAGAATCAATAAATAAAAGTGTCGGAACTCCGGCACTTTTTTTTACTTTATTGGAAATTGTGTGCTATAAAGTAAAAAACGCTTCGCGAGGATGCGCACGCTTTTGCGTCGCTGACGCGACGCAAAAGCGGCGCAGCATGTCGCAAGCGACATGCTTTCTTGTATGCTTAAATCCTTTTGTTTTTTGTCTGTTTGAATCCTTTTGTTTACCAATCTGAATCCTTTTAATCTGTCTTAGTCCTTTTCTGTTCGACTGTTAAAATATCTTTTTATTTACATTCTATTATCAAAGTATTAATATGTATATATACTTTTTCAGGTTACGAGGTACTCCATTATGACCACAGAAAAATCACTTATTTTCACAAACAGCAACTGTATCGGCTGCAATCGATGTATTAGTGTCTGTTCTTCAAACGGAGCATGCATGTCGGTTGAAGAAAACAACATACACAGAATAAAGGTTGACCCCCACCGCTGTGTTGGCTGCGGTGCGTGTCTTGATGTCTGTGAACACCATGCTCGTGAATATCGTGACGATACATCCCGTTTTTTCAGGGATCTGGCCGCCGGTAAAAGCATATCCGTGCTTATCGCTCCTGCCTTTAAAGCCAACTATCCCGAGCGTTACGAAAAGCTTCTCGGTTATATAAAAAAATGCGGTGCGAAGCACTTTATCAATGTTTCCTTCGGTGCAGACATCACCACATGGGGCTATCTGAATTATATACAGAAAACCAATGTTAAGGGAGGCATTTCACAGCCCTGTCCCGCCGTTGTCGGATACATAGAACGCCATCTTCCGGAGCTGATCGGCAACATAATTCCCGTTCAGAGTCCGCTTATGTGCGCCGCTATTTACGCCAGAAAACACATGGGCATTACCGACAGTCTGGCTTTCATTTCGCCGTGTATTGCCAAAAAGATGGAAATCTCCGACCCTGTCAATAAAAACCTGGTAAGCTACAATGTTACTTTCAAACATCTGATTGAATACATTGACAAGCATCCCCTGGAAGCCGAACCCTGCCGTGACGAGCTTGAATCCGGACTCGGAAGCGCATATCCCATGCCCGGAGGACTTAAAGAAAACATACGCTGGTTTCTCGGTGAAAGCGCTTTCATACGCCAGATGGACGGTGAAAAGCGCATGTACCGCTATCTCGAACAGAATCGTGATATCTTTACCAAAGGTCTGGCTCCGTTCATCCTTGTTGATGCACTGAACTGTTCAAACGGCTGCATATACGGTACCGGCTGTGAATCTTCAAAATCAGAAAATGATTTTGTTCTTTTTAATGAAATGGAAATAAAAGAAAGCTCAAAGACTGTCGAAACAGCTGACGCATGGTCTTCCGCACTTTCTCCGGCCGAACGTCTTGAGCTTCTCAACAAACAGTTTGAGAACCTTGACCTGAATGACTTTATCCGAACCTATACGGATCTTTCGGCATCCTGTAACTACCATATCCCCTCTGAAGAGGAACGAGACGAAATATTCAAATCCATGCGTAAGTTCACCGACAAGGAGCGAAAAATCAACTGTTCCTGCTGTGGCTATGACTCCTGTACCCAGATGGTCGACGCAATTTACAATGGCTTTAACTGCCGTGAAAACTGTGTAAATTACCTGCGTTACGAGGTTATCGAGAAGGCAACCCAGGCTGCTGCCGTAGAAGCGGTCAGCGAAGCCAAGAGTGTATTTCTTGCCAATATTTCTCACGAAATACGTACTCCTCTGAACGGCGTTCTCGGCATGAATTCGATTATTCTGAATGAAAGCAAAGAGGCATCGACCCTCCAATACGCACAGGACATCGATAAAGCAGGACACAGTCTGCTGTCCATTATTAATGATATTCTCGACCTTTCCAAGATTGAAGCCGGAAAGATTGAAATCTGCACATCAAAATACAGCTATCTTTCCCTGATTAAGGACTGCTATGTCATTAATTCGCACATTGCCTCCGAAAAGGGACTGAAGTTCAATGTTGTATTTGAAAAACCGATTCCGTGCAACCTTTACGGTGATGAAACGCGGGTACGCCAGATTCTCATGAACCTGATCTCCAATGCCATAAAATACACCGAAAAAGGGTCTATTACACTGACTCTCTCCTGGGAACAGCGCACCGGCAATAACATCCTTGTTAAAATGGTCGTTGCAGATACCGGTCAGGGTGTCCGTCCCGAGGATTTACCCGACCTTTTTGAATCCTTCAAACGTGTCAATATTAAGAAGAACCGTTCAATTCAGGGTACAGGCCTCGGTCTTCCGATTTCAAAACAGCTGGCGCAGATGATGGGCGGCGATATAACCGTTACCTCAAAATACGGGCACGGTTCAGCATTTACCGTCGAAATCATTCAACAGATGAAGGACAATGCAACCGCAGCCGATTTGAACGACAACGTTAACGATTATGTTCGAAAGAAGTCCGGCAGCTTCATGGCTCCGAATGCCCGACTGCTTGTCGTAGACGATACCACTGTCAATCTTCAGGTCATAAAGGGACTGCTGCGCAATACCCAGATGCAGATTGACCTGGCGGACAGTGGCAGGAAAGCACTTGAATTTACTGCTGCGAATAAATATGACCTGATTCTCATGGATCATATGATGCCCGAAATGGACGGTATTGAAACACTCAATGCTCTCAAAAATCAAAAGGATGGTCAAAACCTTGACACACCGGTCATTGTTCAGACTGCCAACGCTATGCGCGGAGCCAGCGATGAGTACCTTTCTCTCGGCTTTAACGACTATCTTTCAAAGCCAATCATACCTGCCATGCTGACCGAAAAAATTCAGAAATACATTAAATGTCAATATAAAGATTAGCCCGGCAAAAACGTGCGCATCCTCGCGGAGCGTCTTTACTATATAGGACGTAATTTCCTATAATTTAAAAAAGATACCGAAAATACAGAATTACCTGCATTTTCGGTATCTTTTTTTATCTGCTATCAGCTTAATAATCAGCTTCTTATTTCTGTATTTTTTTACATCCTGCTATCAGCCTAATTGAATCCTTATCTGAATATATGGATGACGAGCCTGAGATTAACGGAGAAAAAGTTATAAAATCCGGGAGAGTCGACGAAGAAAAGAACGAGGTATATGTAATCCATTTCGCCGATAGGCGAATCATCTGCATGGATATATAAACAGCTTTATTCATCTGTTCTTGAAATAATGTGCAACCAGATCATCAAACTCTTTTGGCGAATGTTTTTTGAAAATATTCAGAACTCCTTCTGTATCTGCCTGCCTGAAAATATACGTATCATAAATCTCGCGGAGAGCCGCTTTAAATGCTTTATCTCCGATTAATTCATTGAGATCTCTCAGGAAAGTAGGCCCATACATATAAGCACTCATCAGATAGTACTTGTCGTCAGCCATAGCGTCGACGGATGCAAAGAGATCATAGTAAGTCTTATAGCTTTTAAGCACATAAGAACCCGTCATATCGTATCCCAGCGATTCCATATAAAGATTAGAGATATAAGAAGTCACACTCTCATCAATCCACGGAACAGCAAATTCATCATTGCCCACACTCAAATAGAACCATTCGTGACCCATCTCATGAGCCAGAGCCTGCGGCTCGGTCAAAGCTTGAGCAGCGTTACAGATTATCAGCTCCGGATACTCCATGCCACCCGCAGCAGCTCCTGCGTCAGACATATCAAAAAGGCAAACATCGATTGAATCATACGGATATGGTCCGACAAGTTCCGTATAGAAATCGATAATCGACTTCGTCTGTTCGGCAAATTTCGGAAAATCGGCACTCAATTCACTATTCCCCCAGATTGAAAGAAGCAGCCCTTTATAATCTTCCATATACGTTTCGTAATGCGTTGCAAGCATAATAGAAAAATCGCGAACACATTTTTCAACGCAATGATAAGTCGAATCCGTTACCTCAGGGATACCTGTCATAACTACTTCATAGTCCGCAGGACAGGTAAATGTCACATCATAATCAGCAACTTCACTGTTGAAGCTCTCTCCATTGTAAATATAATTATGTGTTACCCATTCACCGTCTTTATAAAGTCCCAAAACAGGAAGCGCATTTCCCAACGCAACCTGTTCAATTCCATTTACGTTAGAATAGCCATATCTGCTCTGAACACACGGAATATGAATCACAAAATCCGTTTCAAAAACAATAGTATCTCCATCCCGAATTGTCCGCCCTGCGTCAACATCCAGTGAACTGAGATTGCTTTGTCTTTGCATTGTAACAGGTATTACTTCAGTTCCTACTGTAACAGTAGAATCAGTAAAATCAGTCGGTGCATAATTCGCATATGCCTTTGTCTGATAATACGGTGTTGTCGCCCAATCGTTGATTACAATCTTTTCCCAGGAATCTCCCGAACTATTGACGATTGTGGCCTTCATTGTCCCCGTGAGCTGATGATTTCCGCTGTCATAAGCAAGATTAAACTCATAAGCTGTTTTGGCACTCAGGCCGTCAAGATCCATCAGATTTGTCTCATTCGCCTTTATGGCGCTTTTTCTCTTATTCTAATTAATCGATTTACCGTCGCAAGCAGTAAGCAAAACTGCGACACAAAGCAATAGTATCAATACTTTTTTGAAGTTCATGGCATTCACCTGTTTGTTTTTTGGTATCATGTTACTATTCACAGTTGGGTGATAATGAACACAAGCCTGAAGCTTGCTTCAAGGCTTGCGTGCATTGTCACCCAACTGTGAATAGTAACGCCTGATTTCTATATTATTTTTAAGCGATTACCCTGATTCCTGTGTCACAAGCGACTCAAATTTGCTCCTGACTTTTCTGAAACACTCCATCAGTATAGGTGAAAACTGTCCGCACTCACCGCCCACAATCATATTGAAAGCCTTATCCTTCGGAAACGCATCCTTATAAACTCTTTCATTAACCAGCGCATCGTATACATCCGCTACAGATACTATCTGAGCAGCTATGGGAATATCTTCTCCGACAAGACCGTCCGGGTATCCTTTTCCGTCATACTTCTCGTGATGATGACGGCATATCTCATAGCTCATTTTTGCATATTCATCA
>JAZLIK010000027.1:0-19593 GCA_045617345.1 Lachnospiraceae bacterium
ACGGTGATAAGTCCGGCGAAGAGTTTTCTGCTTTGAAGGACAGGCTTGAGTATGAGCTTGATACTATCAGAAACATGGGCTTTGTCGATTATTTCCTGATTGTTTGGGATTTTATCCATTTCTCAAAAGAAAACGGGATTCCCGTTGGCCCGGGACGTGGCAGTGCGGCGGGAAGCATTGTGGCATATTCGCTGGAAATAACTGATATTGACCCGATGAAATACAATCTTGTATTCGAACGTTTTCTGAATCCGGAACGAGTAACGATGCCTGATATTGACGTTGATTTCTGCTATGAAAGACGTCAGGAGGTAATAGATTACGTCAACAGAAAATACGGAAGTGACCATGTGGTTCAGATTGTAACTTTTGGTACGCTTGCCGCGAGAAATGTTCTGCGTGACGTGGGACGAGCAATGGATTTGCCTTATTCAAAGGTCGATCAGACCGCAAAAATGGTGCCGATGGAGCTCGGAATTACTCTTGATAAGGCACTCGAAGAAAACCCGGAATTCAGGGCAGCTTACGAATCGGATTCGCAGATTCACAAGCTGATAGATCTTTCAAGAAGACTGGAGGGACTTCCGAGACATACATCGATGCATGCCGCCGGGGTTGTTATTGCACCGGCACCGGCCGACGATTTTGTGCCGCTCTCACGTTCCTCGGATGGATTTATTACTACTCAGTACACGATGACAACGCTTGAGGAACTGGGCCTTTTGAAAATGGATTTTCTTGGTCTCAGAACACTTACCGTCATCAGAAATACGGAAAAAGCCATCAGAAAATCGGGAAAATGTCCGGATTTTGACATAGACAGAATTGATTATGACGATAAAGCGGTATATGAGCTTATTTCTTCAGGACATTGTGAAGGAATATTTCAGCTTGAAAGTACCGGAATGAGAAATTTCATGAAGGAACTCAAACCGGAAAACATGGAGGACATTATTGCCGGTATAGCATTGTACCGCCCGGGTCCCATGGACTTTATACCGAAATACATAAAAGGAAAGCAGGCAAAGGATTCGGTTACCTATGAATGCGAAGAACTACGACCGATACTGGAACCGACACACGGCTGTATAGTATATCAGGAACAGGTTATGCAGATAGTGCGTGACCTGGCCGGTTACAGCTACGGTCGAAGCGACCTTGTACGTCGTGCCATGTCGAAGAAGAAGGCTGATGTTATGGCGCGCGAACGAAAAAACTTTGTTTACGGAAATGAAGCCGAAGGTGTGACAGGATGTATCGGAAAGAATATATCGGAGGAAGTCGGCAATAAAATCTTTGATGAGATGACGGATTTCGCCAAGTATGCGTTTAATAAAGCACATGCCACGTGTTATGCGGTTGTGGCTTATCAGACTGCATATCTGAAGAAGTATTATCCGACTGAATTTATGGCGGCGCTGATGACTTCGGTTATTGATAATTCCGACAAGGTAGCAGGGTATATAAATATATGTAAGCAGATGGGAATAGAAGTGGTTCCGCCGAATGTAAATGCCGGAAACTTCGAATTTACCGCGGTCGGTGATTCTATAGTTTATTCGCTTTCGGCCATAAAAGGAGTCGGAAGACCGGTGGTGGAGGCTATAGTAACAGAGAGAGAGCAGAACGGACCGTATACAGGAATAAAGAATTTTATCAAAAGACTTTCGGGAAAAGAATCAAACAAACGGGTAATTGAAAGCATGATAAAGGCCGGAGCATTCGACACGCTTCCGGGCACCAGAAAACAGAAAATGCTCGTATATATTCAGGTGCTTGAAGAAGTTGCAATGGAAAAAAAGCGTGATATGGAAGGTCAGATGAGTCTCTTTGAATTCCTTGATCCTGAGTATGGTACAAAGGATGCGATTGATTTCCCGGCAGTTCAGGATTTTACACCTGATGAGCTTCTTGATCTTGAAAAAGAGGTTCTCGGAATATACATAAGCGGTCATCCGCTGATGTCCTACAGCGAACTCATTGAGAAAAATGTGACCGCTTTTGCGCAGGATTTCGCTGAGGACGATAACGGCGAAACAAAGCTGAAAGATCAGGAAGATGCGGTGATAGGGGGAATTATCACATTAAAGACTCTGAAAACCACAAAGTCCGGTTCGGTCATGGCCATTATTAACCTCGAGGATATGACGGGGACGGTTGAGGTACTGATCTTTCCGAGAGATTACGAAAAATACAGGACGGTTATTAACGAAGATTCTAAAATTCTTATCAGTGGAAGAGTTTCGGCGGATGAGGACAGAGGGACAAAACTGATAGCCCAGAAGATACTATTGTTTGACGATGTCTGCAGTGACTTATGGATTCGTTACGAAAATGTAGATGCATGTAAACAGGACGAAGAGAAGCTTACTGAATTATTGATGGATTCTGACGGAAAAAACGGAGTTGTGATGTTCTGCAAAGCAGAGAAACAGATAAAAAGACTGGCTCAGAATATGACGGTTCAGATAAATGCAGAGCTGATGAACCGACTTGTCGAAACATACGGAAAAGAGAATATAGCAGTTGTTGTACCAAAGATAAAGTGGGCGACCGTAAAGTAAAGCAGCGATTGACCGCCTGACACGGAGTTTTTTACATTTATGCCTGAACAGACAGGCAGTATGCAGGGCTTATGAATGTGTTTTGGGCAGACTGTGAATAGTAATATTCAATTGAAACAGTGGGGAAAATGAAAGCCGGAAAAGGATACACAGATGAAAAAAACAACAGGAGAAAAAAACGCCGGATCGGATTCATTAAAAATTACAGCTGAGGAAAAGGCGGACATATCGGAATCGAAGAAAACGATTACTGAGAAAAAGGCAGGCAAAGCGGATTCGAAGAATAAGTCAGTTGAAGAAAAGGCAGGCAAAGCGGATTCGAAGAATAAATCAGTTGAAGAAAAGGCGGGAAAAGCAGACACTATGAAAAAAACAACCGAAGAAAAGGCAGGTAAATCTGAAACAATGAAAAAATCACCGGAAAAAAAGACTGAAAAAGAGAAAAATAATAAGAAAGCCGCATCAGAGATGACCATTGGTGTACTGACAAGCGGTGGCGATGCACCGGGCATGAATGCGGCAGTCAGAGCCGTTACACGTACTGCCATATCACACGGAATGAAGGTTAAGGGAATCAGAAGAGGATTTTCCGGCCTGATTGACGATGATATTGTCGATCTTGACAGCAGAAGTGTGGCCGACACGATTCAGAAGGGCGGAACCTTCCTGCTTACGGCAAGATGTCCGGAAATGATTACATCGGAGGGCCAGGACAAGGCTGCCGAAACCTGCAGAAAGCACGGAATAGATGCACTTGTTGTCATTGGAGGAGATGGTTCCTTCAGGGGCTGTCTTGCTTTAAAGGACAGAGGAATAAATGTCATCGGAATACCCGGAACGATTGATTTGGATATTGCATGCACGGAATATACAATCGGTTTTGATACTGCGGTAAATACTGCAATGGAGGCTATTGACAAAATCCGTGATACATCAACGTCACAGGAACGCTGCAGTATTATCGAGGTAATGGGACGCCATGCGGGGTACATTGCACTCTGGTGCGGTCTGGCAAACGGCGCCGAGGCTGTTCTTACCACAGAGCTGTACAATTACGAGGAACAGAAGCTTATAAATGATATACAGACAAAGAGAAAAAGCGGAAGAAAGCATTATATTATAATAAATGCTGAGGGAATCGGTGATTCTGAGGATATGGCAAAGCGTATCGAATATGCTACCGGAATGCCTACATCGGCAACGATTCTCGGTTACCTGCAGAGGGGCGGAAGTCCTACATGTCAGGACAGAGTTTTTGCTTCCGCTATGGGTGCAATGGCTGTTGATATTCTGATTAACGGCGGAAAGAACAGAGTTGTTGCTTACAAAAACGGTTCTTTCGTTGATTACGATATGGACGAAGCTCTGAAAATGAAAAAATCACTCGATCCGTTCCTGGTTGATATGCTTGGTAAGCTTACCCGTAAAGGTGACAGCCGTCTGATGAAGAATGAGGGAATGCTTCCGATTGAACAGGAAAGCTCGGATAAAAAGACAATCGGCGTACTTACAAGCGGTACGGATGCGCCCGGAATGAATGCCACCATCAGAGCTGTTGTCAGAACGGCCATCGGACACAATATGAAGGTTATTGGATTCTACCGCGGATATGCGGGACTTATTGACAGGGATTACATCGAGATGACCAACAAAACCATGTCAGAAACAGTCCAGCGGGGCGGTACACAGCTGCTTGCATCTAACTGCCCGGAATTTATGACCGATGAAGGCATGGAAAAGGCGGTAAAAACAATAAAGGACCTGAAGATTGATGTACTGATTGTCATAGGCGGAGTGGGAACCATGCGCGGTGCTGTCGATCTGATGAAGCGCGGAGTCAGCGTAATCGGAATTCCGGCAACCATCGATCTGAATGTTGCGTGCACAGAGTACACTATAGGCTTTGATACAGCCGTAAATACGGCTATGGAAGCCATCGATAAGATTCGCGACACTTCCCAGTCACATGAGCGCTGCAGTATAATTGAGGTCGCAGGCAGATTTTCCGGACATAATGCACTCTGGTGCGGTATAGCAAACGGTGCGGAGGAAATCATAACCAATGAATATTACGATCACAACGAACAGAGAATTATCAGTGAGATTATAAATAAAAAGAAACTCGGAAAGAAGCTGCATCTGATTGTCAATGCGGAAAGTGTCGGAAAGTCGGCATCACTTGCGAAAAATATCGAATTTGCAACCGGGCTTGAGGCAAGAGCTACAATTCTCGGATGTCTTCAGAGCGGAGGAATGCCTTCCTGCAAGGACAGAGTATATGCTTCGGCAATGGGAGGAAAAGCGGTTGAATGTATTCACGCCGGAGCAAAGAACAGAATTGTAGCGTATGTAAACGGTGCATTCACCGATTACGATATTGAAGAGGCTATGGCCATGACAAAGGTTCCGGATGCATTTCTGAATGAAATGTCAAAGAAGCTTGCAAGATAAAGCTTGAATTTTTTGACGAATTCCGATATAGTGTAATATGTTGGTATTCACTGTCAGGCAGTATTTGACACAGGAGAAAGCCTGCGACTGTTGTGTGGCGGGCGGAACAGCTGAATGTTTTTTGAGACAGACTGTGAATATTAACTGTTATAGAATACGTAGCCGGACTCAAAGCATCACGGAATTAACAGTTTACATATACGGACGGAATATGTTTACAACGTACGCCGAGAAGCAGCCGTGTTGTGGGACGGAACGCTGAAAAGCAGCCGTGTAGCGGGACGGAACGCCGAGAAGCATCGGTCAGTAAAAGAGAAATACAGGAAAAAATTCATAAAGAATTGAGTGAAAGAGGAAAAAATGAACATTAACGAACAACTTGCCAAGGAACTTGATATTAAGCTGACACAGGTAGAAGCAACAGTAAAACTGATTGACGAAGGAAACACGATTCCTTTCATTGCCAGATACCGTAAGGAAGTAACAGGATCATTAAATGATGAGGTGCTTCGTAATTTATATGAGCGCCTTACCTATCTCAGAAATCTGGAGGACAGAAAGGAAGCGGTTATTGCCAGCATTGAGGAACAGGGCAAGCTTACGGATGAACTGAAGGAGCAGATACTTGCCGCCGAAACACTTGTGGTGGTTGAAGACCTTTACAGACCGTACAAAAAGAAAAAGGAAACACGTGCCACAAAGGCCATTGCCAAAGGACTTGAACCGCTTGCAGACATCATTATTGCACAGGAAGCCGATAAGCCGATTGAGGAATATGCTGCCGAATATGTCAGCGAAGAAAAAGAAGTTAAAAATGTTAAAGAGGCAATTGCCGGAGCATGTGACATTATCGCAGAAAGGATTTCAGACACTGCGGATTACAGAATTTATATCAGAAAGCTTACGGGAGATGAGGGACTTATCGTTTCCGAGGCAAAGGATGAAAAGGCTGAGAGTGTATATGAAAACTATTACAGGTTTGCAGAAAAAATCAGTACAATTCTCGGACACAGAGTTCTTGCGCTTAACAGAGGCGAGGATGAAAAATTCCTCAGTATTAAGATTGAAGCTCCTATTGACAAGATTATCGATTATCTGAAAATGCATACGCTTAAAAAGGATAACGAGTATACAAATGATCTTCTTACTGCCACGATTCAGGACAGCTATGACAGACTGATTGCTCCCGCCATTGACAGAGAAATCAGAAGTGACCTGACTGAGAAAGCTCAGGACAGTGCTATCAGAGTATTTGGAAAGAATCTGAATCAGCTCCTGATGCAGCCTCCGATTTCGGGACATTTTGTGCTCGGCTGGGATCCGGCTTTTCGTACAGGCTGCAAGCTTGCAGTTGTCGATCCGACCGGAAAGGTACTTGATACCGTTGTTATTTATCCTACGGACGGGCCCAAGAAGGATATTCCGGGAGCAAAGAAGATTCTGAAGCGTCTGATTGAAAAGTATAATATTACACTTATTTCATGCGGAAACGGAACTGCTTCACGTGAATCGGAGCAGGTCATTGTAGAGCTTATACATGAGCTCAACAGACCGGACCTTTCGTACATTATTACCAATGAGGCAGGAGCTTCCGTATATTCTGCAAGCAAGCTTGCCACAGAGGAATTCCCGAATTTTGATGTAGGACAGAGAAGTGCGGCTTCTATTGCAAGACGTGTGCAGGATCCGCTTGCGGAGCTTGTTAAAATCGATCCGAAGTCAATCGGTGTCGGTCAGTACCAGCATGATATGAACCAGAAGAAGCTTGGTGAACAGCTGGAGGGTGTGGTAGAGGACTGTGTTAACAAGGTTGGTGTTGATGTAAATACTGCTTCGGCTTCACTTCTTGAGTATGTGTCGGGAATCAGTAAGCCGATTGCAAAGAATATTGTTACTTACCGTGAAGAAAACGGGTGCTTTATGACACGTACCGAACTGCTGAAGGTTCCAAAGCTCGGACCCAAGGCTTTTGAGCAGTGTGCCGGTTTCCTGAGAATTGCAGGTGGAAAGAATCCTCTTGATAATACCAGTGTTCATCCCGAGTCATATGAAGCAGCCACCAGACTGCTTGCAAGTCTCGGATTTACCCCCGAGGATGTAAAGAATGTTCAGGCTGAACAGGCGAAGGCTGTGAAGGAAGCTGAATCCAAGGCAAAGGAGGCAGCAGAAGCTTCTGAGAAGGCAGTACGCGGAAACCGCGACAGACGCAACAGGGGAGAAATTCAGATAAAGAATACAAACTCGGCTATGGGACAGCTTCTGATGCAGGCATATGCAAAAGCCGGCGCTAAGGTTGCATCGGCAGAAGAGTCGCCTAAGACAAAGGATAAGGCACCGGTGGCCGATGAATTCCAGTCGGCATCACTTTCACATCTCAGCAGACTTATAAAGGACAAAAAGAAGCTTGCCGAAGAGCTTGGAATCGGAGAAATTACTCTTGACGATATCATAAAGGAGCTTGAAAAGCCGGGACGAGATCCACGTTCCGAAATGCCGGCACCGATACTTCGCAAGGATGTTCTCGGTATGGAGGATCTGAAGGAAGGTATGGTGCTTAAGGGAACCGTTCGAAATGTAATTGATTTCGGAGTCTTTGTAGATATAGGTGTTCATCAGGACGGCCTGGTACATATATCTCAGATTACAAACAAAAAGTTTATTAAGCATCCGCTTGATGCTGTGTCTGTCGGTGATGTCGTTGATGTCAAGGTTATGAGTGTTGACCTGCAGAAAAAGAGAATTCAGCTCACGATGATTCTGTAAATGAGTTTTGGAAGGACTGCGGACAACGGTATGGTGAACCAAGCCGAAGGACTGCTTACGGACACACAAAAAGAAAAAGTGAATGTACTGTGACGGTAGAGGACAAAAGACAGCAGTTGTTGGGCCTCAGGTATGAACAGTGCGGCGCATGGGCGCTTTGGCTGAATATACCCGAGGCTCGTATATTGCATAGGAGTGAAAATGGATTTACAGGTTACTTTAAAAAAAGGTGCTGAAAATATGCACATAGACGAAATAATGAAGCTGTTATCGCAGACACACTGGGCCTGCAACAGATCAAAAAGTACGGTTATGAATTCGGTCAGGAATTCTCTTTGTTTTGGCATATTTGATGAAAATGATGTCCAGATTGCTTTCGGAAGGGCAGTAACCGATTATTCCACCATGTATTATGTGTCGGATGTTGTAGTGGATAAATGGCATCATCACTGCGGACTGGGAACGATGCTTGTTAATTTTATCAAGGATGCGCCTGAACTGGAAAATCTCTGGGGCTTTCTCGGAACCACGAAGGCTGCCCCTTTTTATGAAAAATGCGGATTTGCGCCTAAAAAGGACTTCTTTATGGCGCTTCCGAAAACAAATGTTAACGGTATTTTTAACGTAGCTGGCGGAGGTCAGAACAGAGAAGCTGAGGAAAGCTTTATCCAGAGCGTTTCTCAGAACTAATCCGTTAAAATCTTTATATGGGATGTGACTCGGAATTAATCAGGTAAATTCTTTATATGGGATGTGACTTGGAATTAATCCGGTAAGTTTTTATTTGGATTGCGGCCGGGAAATTTTCCGATACGGGGGGAAAAGTATGTGGGGTCTTGTTTTTGCATTATTTGCGGTATTTGGTGTTTTAGGTGTTATATACCTGATTTTCGGTATCAGAAGATTTGCTTTCTTTAAAAAACTTGTCGGGAAGAACAAAATCTGGAATATTCTGTGCATACTGATTCCTGCGATTATTGTAGGAACGCTGCTGCTGTGGAATGTTATGAATGCAGTGGTGGTGATACTGCACTGGCTGGTGTTCTGGGTAATTTGCGATATTTTGGCTGTACTTGTTCGCAGGATAAGGGGAATAAAGAAAAATGATTCGGTAAAACCGTATCTGGCGGGCATTATTGCAGTTATTATAACTGCATCGTATATTGTGTACGGATGGTTTTCGGCTCACAATGTTGTTGAAACAGATTATACGGTTGAAACGACGAAGCTTGAAAACGGCGAAAGTCTGAGAATTATCATGCTTAGCGATTCTCATACGGGTGCAATCTTTGACGGCGATGAATTTATGGACTATGCAAAGGAAATAGAGAAGCTTCATCCTGATCTGGTAGTAATGGTTGGTGATATGGTTGATGACGGAACCACTTATGAGAACATGGTTATGTCCTGCAAGGCTCTCGGCAGTATCAGTTCGACCTACGGATCTTACTACGTTTTCGGAAATCATGACAAGAGATATTTTGGAAACGGCTATTATACGGTTGAACAGCTCAGAGAGAGTCTGGCCGAATACGGAGTAAAAATTCTTGAAGATGAACGTTCGTACATCTTTGATGACAAAGTTTGCATTGTAGGTCGTCAGGACGCAAATGTTAAGGACCGAAAACCTGCGGTTGTACTCAGAGATACCATTCCGGATGATGTATTTACGGTTGTATTGGATCATCAGCCAAACGACTATAAAGCCGAATCCGGTATGAATTTTGATTTAGTGCTTTCGGGACATACTCATGGAGGTCAGATGTTCCCGATAGGACCGGTAAGCAAAATATTCGGCATGAACGATATGATTTACGGTATTGATACAATCAGGAATACTACATTTATTGTAAGCTCAGGCATAGCTGACTGGGAGATACCGTTTAAAATGGGATGCTGCTCCGAATATGTTGTAATTGATGTATTGGGAAAATAAAAGAATAACAATGAATTATTTATGTGAGTTTGAAAAAGTATTTTGCAAAATACTTTTTTGGGCTCACATTTTTTTTACTTTTATTTTTGACGAGCTTTTTTTTATGGTTGGCGGCGATATAATCAAATTACAAAATGAAACGAAGAACAAAGCAGATTAGTTAGCCCGGAGGAACACCGACGAGCAACGGAGGACCGGAAACAATCTGACCGTATGACTTTGCAAAGTGCTGTAAATATAATAGGCAATGTACAGATGAAGCAATTCGGTAAAATCATGTCAGACAATGTACGGGCGCGCATTAACAGGGACAAAAAATGACCGGCGATGTGCAAATGGCAATAATGACAAATATAACCGACAAAGCATAAAAATGTGCATCGGCGCGGCAAAAAAGGAACCGGCAATGTACAGACGCGCATTAACAGGGACAAAAAATGACCGACAATGTACGAACGTACATTATTACAGAAAAAATTGATTGGGAACGTGAAAAAATGAGCGTTACCCGGGAAAGGAACATTATGGAACAGTGCGAAAAATTCAGATGTAAATATGCAGGTACAAAAACTTATGAGAATCTTATGAAAGCCTTCTCAAGTGAATCGGAAGCCGGAAACAAATACCGTTTCTTTGCTTCGGCGGCAAAAAAGGACGGATATGAGCAGATATCCGAGATATTTTTGAAGACTGCTGAAAACGAAAAAGAACATGCAAAGATGTGGTACAAGGAACTGTACGGTCCGATCGGAACAACATCGCAGAACCTTGAAAATGCGGCAGATACTGAAAATTATGAATTCAGTAATGTCTACATGTCATTTGCAAAAACTGCGGCTGAAGAAGGATTTACCGAACTTGCGGAAAAATTCAGGATGGTAGCTGAAATTGAACACAGTCATGAAGAAAAATACAGAAAGCTGATGAAGAACATCGCAAACTGCGAGGTGTTTGAAAAATCAGAGATTAAAATCTGGGAGTGCAGAAACTGCGGGCATGTCGTAATCGGTAAAAAGGCTCCCGAAATATGTCCGGTGTGTGAACATCCGAAGAGCTACTATGAAGTAAAGGCCGACAACTATTGAGAATAAGTATGATAAACCTGTTCTCTCCTTTTTGAGATTTACATAGATGACATGATTGTCTGCGTAATACTGCATAATCATGTGTGACCGGTATGGTATATAATCATACCGGTTTTTTACTTTATAGGAAATTGCGTCCTATAAAGTAAAAATGCTCCGCGTGGATGCGCACGCTTTTGCAGCGGTATTTTGTCGCTAACGCGACGCAAAAGCGGCGCAGCATGTCGCAAGCGACATGCTTTCTTGCTTTCCGGGAACGTCCTATAAAGTAAAAAATGCTACGCGGGGATGCGACACGCTTTCGTTTTGTCAGAGAAAAGTGTCATTTTACGGTTACTGTTTTTACTCTGTCCAAAACTAATTCATAAGTTCTGCCTGCTGCGCAGCAAGTAGCTGCTTCGCGGCAGTAACAAACGGCTTTTGTCCATAGAGGAGTATTATGTTCGGAGTTATATATATTCTGGTGTGCCTGCTGACGGGCTTTGCCATAACTGAAAATGTTATCGGAACATATGACAGGGCAGTTTTAAGAAATGTTAAAAAGAACAAAACCTCTGTCAGTTCATTTTTTATTAAATTTCCGCTTTATTATGTTACGGGAACGCTTTCCGTGACTTGGACCGTATATATATCAGCATGCATTTTTTCAAAATGTGATGAGCCTCTGATTCCGGCTAATCTGATTACATTGATACTGTATTCAGCGATTGATTTCGTATTGATTTTCAGAAAAAGAAAGACCGTATTCAAAACATTTGCGGAGGCATTAACGAGGATAACGGGCATTGAAATTGCTGTGTTTGTGATTGTTCTGATGTTCTGGATACTGTTGGACAGCCTGACACTGAGCTATTCTGACGGCATGCTGGATGTTGGTTTTTCCGTATTCAGTGATTTTACGCCTCATCTCAGTATGGTAAGGTCTTTTTCAAAAATGCAGAATTTCCCGTCAGATTACACATTTTTTGCAGGAGAGGACATGAAATACCATTTCATGTTTCAGTTCCTGTGCGGGAACCTGGAATTTCTGGGGTTCAGACTTGATTTGGCATTAAATGTTCCGAGCATTATCAGTATGGTGGCTGCATATATGGCTTTGTATTCTTTTGCGGTCAGGCTTTTCTCAGGAAGATCGATTGGTTTTCTGAGTATGCTTTTACTCACTTTCAGAAGTTCATTTTCGTTTTTTATATTTGCGGGTGGGCTTCAGAGCGGCAGAGTTTTAGAAGAACTCAGCTCAAACAGAGGATTTATCGGTTCTACACAGAATGAAAGCTGGGGACTCTGGAATCTGAATGTTTACTGTAATCAGCGACACCTGGCATTCTGCCTGACGATTGCGATAATCGTGTTATACTATATGATGCCGGCAGTTGAAGAGGCGTTTGCGCGATTGTGCCGCGGAGACGGTTTGATAAATGCATTTAGAAGATTCATTTTTGAAAGTCTGCTTTCAAGAGAAGGTTGGAAATTCGGAGATATCAGACTAAGCATTTTTATGGGAATTATGCTTGGACTTTCGGGATTCTGGAACGGCGCGGTTTTCGTTGCGGTTATTCTCGTCCTGTTTTTTATGGCAGTGGTTTCTGACAGGAGACCGGATTTTTTGATTATTGGTGTAACAGGTGCTTTACTGAGTCTGATTCAGGCAAAGTGTTTTATTGACAGCAGTGTGTTTACCACCACCTTTTATTACGGCTTTTTGAGTGAAGGCAAAACTATGGTCAGCTCGATAGTTTACCTGGTGCGTTTGCTTGGCATATTGCCTATTCTTATGGCTGTAATATTTGCCGTTTCAAAGCCGGCCGGGAAATACATGATATTCTGTGCTTCGGTACCGCTGATTTTTGCTTTTACCGTATCACTGACTCCGGATGTTGCCGTCAATCACAAATATGTCATGTTTTCTGTGATGCTGTTTGATGTATTTGCTGCCCGTTTTTTGGTATCCATGTTCAGAGTTAACGGAATTTCGATGAAGGTGCTTACGTGTATTCTGGTCTTTACAATGACGGTCACGGGAGTGTATGATATGTATTGTCTGTTACACACGAATGTGCCGGAAGCAAATATGCATTTTAATCCTGATTCCGAGCTTCAGCAGTGGATATGGCAAAATACTGACCATCATGCGATTTTCCTGACGCCGGATATTTTTCTGAGGGGTAATTCCACCGGAGAATTTATTCTGTCGGGAGCCAGAATATACGACGGATGGCCGTATTACGCATGGTCTGCCGGTTATGATACTTTCGGCCGCGGTGACGTTCAGCTGAATATATACGAGGCAGAAAACATTGATGCTTTGTATGAAATTGTTGACAAAGAAAAAATTAGATATATATTTTTAAATGTTGAAACTTTTACGAGCGAAACATTCGATTTGCATTTTGATACATTGTATTCAGCATTTGAACCTGTGTATTTCAGTAATGATGATGAGTGGGTATATATTTTTGATACATCAAAACGAAAGAAGCAGCCTTTAACGCCGTAATCATTAAATTATTAATTAGGGAGATAAAGAAATGTCAGGTAAATTAACCAAATCCATTGATACCGATCATTTTTTTCTAAAAAAACAGCGGAAGATTTCAAACATCCTAAGCATCGGTATAATGCTGTTTGCCATTATAGCTTTGACAGCTGTAATAGGCTTTGTGTTTGATGAGGAGGCCGGTGTATTCTTTAAATGGTATTTTACCGTTATGCTTGTGGGAATCATTTTTATGCCTTGTACGATTCTGCTTACCGGCAGATTTAACGATTCGGGATGGATAGTTTCCAAGGTACTCGGCATAGCTGTCAGCGGTTGGATCATGTGGTTTATGTCGTCCGTGAAAATTGCGAAATTTTCATACGGCGGGTGTATTGCTTCATGTATAATATGCCTGATCGGTAATTTTGCAATTCTGATTTTTTATATCAGAAAGCATCACGATAATTACAGAATATGTACCGATACGATGGAAACGATACGTCACATTCTGATAGCTGAGTTCATGTTCCTGTTTATGTTTGCAATGTGGATGTATCTGAAAGGCTTCAGCCCTAAGGCATACGGTACCACGGAAAAACTGATGGACTACGGCTTTATGAAGGCAATTGATAAATCTGATTATATGCCGGCTGAAGATATCTGGTTTGCAGGTACTCCGATAAACTATTATTATGTCGGACAGTTTATGACTACATATCTTTCAAAGCTTTCAGGTGTGACTGTAGAATACGGCTATAATTTTTCGCTGATGATTATTGCTGCGTTTGCGTTTTCACTTCCTTTTTCGATTGTTTCAAGCGTTGCGTCAAATTCCAAAGTTGTACGTGAAAACAGGTACAAAACATGGATTTCCGCATTCCCTTATATTTCAGGTGCCATCAGCGGTGTAGCGGTTACATTTGCCGGAAATTTCCATTATTGTCTGTTCTCGGGAATTGTACCGAAGCTTCGGACTGTTCTCGGTATTGACAAAATGGCTGCCGAAACAGGCTACAGTTTTTCGGATTACTGGTTCCCGGATGCGACCAGATATATTGGATATGTTCCAAATGTTCCGGATAAAACAATACATGAATTTCCGAGCTATTCGTTTATTCTGGGTGACCTTCATGCCCATGTCATAAACATAATGTTTGTTCTCTGCGTAATTGCAATACTTGCAGGTTTCATACTGAAGCTTCGTGAAGAGTGTGAAAAGGCGGTAAACGAGGGCGTTTATTTCAAATTCGGATTTCGAAAAAGATGGTTGGGCTTTACTCCGGGAATGATTTTTGACCCTTCTGTTATTTTAGTCGGTTTCTTTGTCGGACTTTTTCATACAACGAATTTCTGGGATTTCCCTATTTATTTTGTGGTTTCGGGTGCGATTATCCTCTTTGTAAACTGTATCAGGTTCAATTTCAGACTCGGTGCGATTGTGCTTACATTAATTCATGCGATAGAAGTACTTCTAATATCAAAGTTTGTGGCACTTCCGTTTACCATGAATTTTAAAATGATTGCTTCTGAGCTGAAAATCTGTGAGAACCATTCCGAACTGTATCAGCTTATAATTCTCTGGGGTATACCGACGTTGTGCCTTATTGCATTTTTCTTTGTTATTTTAAATGAACTCAAGGCACGAAATGTGTTTGATATGACAAGCGTCGATGTAGAGACGGAAACGGTAAATAATGACATTGAAAAGTTTGATAATAATGAACCGTTAAAGTATATCAGCCAAAAGGACGATTTAAGTGAACCGTTAAAAATTGAAGGTAAAAAGAACGCAAAAAATGAATCGGTAAAGAATGGCAAAAAACGGAACGCAAAAAATGACCCCTTATTGAATAACGAAAATACGGGTAAAAAAACAAAAGAAATAACAGAACCCTGTGGCAGATACAGTTATCTGTTCAGATTTATTGCAAGGCTTGACCTTGCAGACCTCTTTTTCCTGGTACTTGGTCTCTGTGCGCTCGGTCTTGTAATTCTTCCCGAAATTGTTTATGTGAAGGATATTTATTCGGGTGATTATAAACGTTCAAACACCATGTTTAAGCTTACATATCAGGCATATATTATGTTTGGTATGATGATGGGTTATGTGATTCCGAGATTTATAATATTTGCAAAGAAAAAAGGGTTAAGAATTTTTGGAATTATCATGCTTCTTCTGCTGAACTGGACAGTAGGATATTTTGAAACGGCTGTTACCTCATGGTTTGGAGATGTAAGCCTTAATCTGAACTTTGGTATTGTTTATGCTGAAGGAACGAAGCTCCCGGTAGATGCTGACGAGATGAAATTTGCAGCGATGTTTGCGGTCCATGTGGTTTTGATGATTTGCATTCTGATTGCTCTTATTATTCTCGGAATGTCGAAAATCAAAAGATGCCCGAACGGTGCGTTTGTTTTTGTCGGCGTTACGGCATCGGTTTTCCTGATTTCGGCAATGGTTGTATTCGGAGAATGCTATGAACCCAACAGCAGATATATAGGTTTTGACTGCGGGGAATATCTGTTGTCTGTTAATCCTGACGATTATTATGCTACGAACTGGATAAATGAAAATATTGAAGGAAGACCTGTTATGCTCGAGGCCAACGGAAACAGTTACTCCGATTATAACAGGGTATCTGTCAGAACGGGGCTTCCTACGGTACTCGGTTGGAGGACACATGAATGGCTCTGGCAGAGCAATTCGTCTACCGAAGTTCCTGAAGAACTTAAAAAACGTGAGAAGGATGTTGAAGCTATCTATACAGCTCCTGAAGCTTGGTATATTGAATCGCTGCTTGAAGACTACAATATTCAGTATATCTATGTCGGAGACTGCGAACGTGAAAAATACGGTGATGCTCTGAATGAAGATATGCTGCGTTCACTTGGTACGGTCTGCTATGAATCAGAATTGGACGACGGTACACAAACTTATATAATTAAGGTTGAGTCAACTAATTGAGTATTATTCGGCGTCCGGCAAAAAAATCACAAATCGTGCCACATAATCAGTGGTGAACAGTAAACGAAATAATGCGTGTATCATTAGGCGTCAGTTCTTCTGACGTCGTATCATAACATTTTTGGGGGAGCTTATGGACAACAGCAGACTGAGTAAATTTCCGATAGTTGAGAGTTTTTCAAAAAGACTTGTTGAATACTGTAATGCCGATGAGCTTATAAATGAGGTGATTGCTGAGCTGGGCGTCAAGTTCGCTGTAGATTCTGTAGTTATTAAGCAGGTAGTTGAAGGCGAAATGTCAGTATGTTGCAATTATGAGTGGAGCAGTAACGGCAATCTTGAGCTTATCGGCTGTGAGGGCCGATATAGTGAAGCTATATGGGATAAATGGCTTAAAAGCTATGACAATCCTATGAGAGTATGGGTGTGGAACAAAAACGACGGTTACCTTTGCCCTGTGCAGGTCATTCGTGTTGATATAGCAAATTCCGTTATGCAGGTTCCTGTTTACATGGACGGCAGGTTCAGCGGATGCATTGATTTTGTTCTTCAGGATGTTTCACGTATATGGAAAAACGACGAAATTGAGGAAGCCAATCTGTTTGCGGATGTACTCGGAGAGTACTTTCTGGCAAATAAAAACAGGTTCGGGAATCTCGCTAATGAAAATTCGGGCTCGCTTTACGACAGAACCACGCATCTGCCGAAGTACGAATATTTCTTAAAACAGGTTGAAATGAGTCTTTTTGAACTCAGCACCTCTCAGCTTGTGATTGCCAGCATAGACTTCAGCAATTTTAAATATATAAATGAAAAATGGGGACATGCCGAAGGCGATCTTTTCCTCGAATGTTTTGCACGAAATATTTATGAGTATTCAAAATATGTTATCACGAGCTGTAGGTCTCATTCGGATAATTTCCTTATCCTGATAAAATGTAATAAAATATTTACGAAGACCCAGATAAAGCTGAAGCTTGAAAACATAGCTTCGGAGATTATCCGTGAATACACAAAGAAGTATTTTGACATTGCGCTTTGCATTAATGTCGGATTTTACAGCATTAAAAACATGCGCGAGAGTATTGAGGGCGTTATTTCAAACGCGAATCTTGCCAGAAAGTATGCAAAGCTCGAACAGCAGGACAAGGGCTGCTGCTGTCTGAATTATGACACCACAATGTCGACCAAATTCAGAACTCAGGCCGAGTATATTACGGAGATGAGTACTGCTATTGACAAGGGTGAGTTTTATTTTGACATACAGCCGATTGTTAGAGCGGATTCTGAAGAAATAGTAGCCGGCGAGGCACTTGTGAGGTGGAAAAAGGATAATTTTTACAGACTGATGCCGTCCGATTTTATTTCGCTTTTTGAGATGGACGGATGCATTGTAAAAATGGATGCTTATACCTATGACAGGGTATTTGCTTATTTGAGAGACCGTCTTGACCGGGGGCTGAAGGTGGTGCCGATGGTTCTCAATGTATCCGTGGTTCATTTCAGGTATGAGGTATTTGTGGGCTATTTTGATTCACTTCAGGAAAAATATCATATTCCTGCCGAACTGATTTATTTTGATTTTCCTGAGCAGGCATTTACAAGCAAGCTTGAAAATACAAAGGCAGTAGTGTTTGAACTGAGAAAACGCGGCTATAAAGTATTTGTGGATAATTTTGGCTCCGGTTTTTCATCACTTAACACTCTGACTGCCTATGATCTTGACGGAATCAAGATTGACAGGGTATTTATGAAATCAGTCCTTGACAGGGAGGACAAAATTATCGTATCCTGTGTACTTGATATGGCTGCCAAGCTTGGAATAAGTGCGTGCTGTGAAGGTGTTGAAAATAAGGAACAGCGGGATTTCCTGATTGTTTCCGGCTGTGAATATCTTCAGGGAAATCTTTATTCGGAAGCTGTCAGCGTTGAAAAGTTTAACGAGATGATTTCAGTTGTGAAATGATACAGGCGTTAAAGGTTCGTTATTTTTCTTAAAGATTGATTGTAAGAAAACAATGGACTTTATGAAGTCGTAGTCATGAAATGAATGAGTAACTGATTTTGCGGATCTCTTTACGTTTATTTGACCGGACGTTACTATTCACAGTTGGGTGATAATGAACACAAGCCTGAAGCTTGCTTCAAGGCTTGCGTGCATTATCACCCAACTATGGAGGCTGGACAAAACACATGAAATAAGCTTTCAGCTGCGTAGCAGCGTCTGACTGCGTGGCAGGCAGGGCTTATGAATGTGTTTCGGACAGACTGTGAATAGTAACGACCGGACGGTGAACAGTAGCGTTTGGAACAGCCTGTTTATAGTTTTGATGTAAGGAAAGGATGAATACTTTGAGAGTTATAAGCGGAAAAGCGGGAAGACTCAGACTGATTACTCCGGATGGACTGGATGTCAGACCTACCACGGACAGAATTAAAGAAACACTGTTCAATATTATTTCTCCGTACCTTTTTGAGTGCGATTTTCTTGATCTTTTTTCGGGCTCCGGGGGAATAGGAATCGAAGCGCTGAGCAGAGGAGCTTCACACTGCGTTTTTGTGGACAATTATAAGGAATCGGTCAGATGCATTAATCAGAATCTGGAAACTACGCATCTGAAGGATCAGGCACAGGTTTTAAATGCGGACGCCGTAAGTTCGGTTTCACGCCTGTATACATCAGGAAACAGATTTGATATTATATTTCTTGACCCTCCTTACAACAAGGAGCTGGAAAAGCAGATTATTGAACAGCTTCAGATATATCCGCTTCTTAAAGAGGATGGGATGATTATAGTTGAAGCTTCGTCGGATACGGATATGTCATATGCGGAGAAGCTCGGATTTGAGATTGTCAGAGAAAAGAAATATGGTTCGAATAAGCATGTTTTTTTGAAAAACATAACATGATTTATAGTTACTATTCACAGTCGTATAATAATAGATGCAAGCTGAGAGCTTGCTCTCGGGCTTGCAGATATTATTATTCGACTATGGAGGCTGTTCAAAACACATGAAATAAGCTTTCAGCTGCGTAGCAGCGCCTGACTGCGCAGCAGGCAGTGCTTATGAATGCGTTTTGGACAGACTGTGAATAGTAACGATTTATACTTTCAGCAGTAAAGCAGCGGCTTACTGCGCAGCATACAGGGACTTATGAATGAGTTTTTGACAGACTGTGACCGGGAGCTATGCGAGTGCTGCGAAGCATTTAGTTTGTATTAAGAAATAATTGGAGGAATAAATGAAAATAGGACTTTATCCCGGAACTTTTGATCCGGTTACCAGAGGACATCTGGATATTATCAAAAGGGCATCTAAAATTGTTGACAGACTCGTTATCGGTGTGC
>JAZLIK010000028.1:0-7115 GCA_045617345.1 Lachnospiraceae bacterium
AACAGTGCTTGCGACACCGCCCTTCTGGGCGAGCAGTAACAATGCCCCTTTTGAGGGGCAATAATAAACCACCAGTTGAACTGGTGGTTGCTAACTTAGAAACCTATAGTGCAGTATAGTTCAGTGAAGTTGGAAATAATACATTGACACTCATTAAACCGTGGATTAGAATTAGCTTTGCAAAAGCATTTTAATTCACGGTTTTTGTATTAATTAAGTTAATTTCACGTTCGGGCAACCGCCCGGCGAATCTTCACTACCGAAACGAATGAAGGACAAAAAATATGAAATATCCAAAAAGCTTTATTAATGAGACAGAAAAACATGGCATTTCAGAGGAAGACATTATCTTTGCTGCTATGGCAGATCTGGACGAAGAGTTCAGATTCGCGGATACGATTCTGGCTCTGACAAAGGAAAAACTTGTAATAGCGCGTTATCCGTACAAAACAAAAAAAGAGGTAAGGCTCGGCGGATACAGCGGGTGGAACGATTCCGAAAAGGATTTTGCCGAATCGCCCGCAGTGCTTCTGTATGATATTGACGCGATTGAGAAGCTGCAGGTTATCAGACAGGTCAGCACCGGAATTATTCTCGGAAAAATCGATGGAACAGAGAAGTTTCTCTGCCAGTTTTCAAATACAAAGATGGAATCCTTTATGAAGATTGCGCGTCTTTTGGACAAGGTAAAAAAGGGCGATGAAATAAAGGATGAAGACAAGGACGTAAAGAAGGGCAAGGAGTGCTGTCCAAAGTGCGGAATGATATATCCGGACCAGGAACGCAAGGTCTGTCCGAAATGCATGGACAAGGGTTCGATTCTTTCACGTGTCATGAAATACTTTAAGCCTTACAAGGGCAAGCTTGTGATAATGATTATCTGCTATATACTTACGGCGGGACTCAATCTGGTGTGGCCGTATCTGAGCGGTACACTGCTTTATGACAAGGTACTTGCGAAGGATGAGAAATTTCTGGAAACGCTGAATCTTCCGGGCGGACGATTCGGAACCGCGCTGATAATTCTGGTTATTGTCATGATAGTGACCAAGATACTGATGCAGGTAATCGGAATGATACAGGGTACCTGCACGGCAAAAATAGCACCCGAAGTAGTGGGCAAGCTGAAAAGCCAGGTATTTGAATCCATGGGAAAGCTTTCCATCAGCTTTTATACAAAGAGACAGACCGGCGGACTGATGACAAGAGTCTCAGACGATGCCGAGCAGATATCGGGCTTCTTTATTGACGGAATCCCCTATTTCTTTATCAACGTCGGAACACTTATTGTGACCTGCGTGATAATGTTCCTGTTAAATCCGATACTTACGCTGGCTTCCATAGTGCTTATGCCGGTGCTTTTCATGATAAGCTACAGACTCATGCCAAGACTCTGGCATTTTTACGGAAAGCGTCACCGCGCGAACAGAAGACTGAACTCACAGATGAACGAAAACTTCACCGGAGCAAGAGTAGTCAAGGCATTCGGACAGGAAAAGCAGGAAATGAGCCGATTCGAGAAGAATAACGGACGTGTCCGCGGAGCGGAGATGGATCTTGCAAAATTTGACTGCGAATTTTCGGCACTGTATATGTTTGTCGAGGAATTTTTATCCTTCCTTGTATGGGCGGTAGGCTCGGCACTGATTATCAGCAATGATGATATGGAGCTTGGTTTGCTTATTACATTTTCGGGGTATGTAGGCCAGATGAACGGACCGCTTGACTTCATGTCGAGAATTTTCCGTTGGTATACAAATGCAATGAATTCTGCGCAGAGAATGTTTGAAATCATAGACGCGGTACCCGAAGTAAAGGAGGTACCTGAGCCTGTAAGACCTGAACGCCTGAAGGGTGAGATTGAACTGAAAAACGTCACCTTCGGATATGAACCGAACAAACCGATTCTGAAGGATGTCAGCTTCAGGGTTGAAGCCGGTGAGGTACTTGGTATAGTAGGACGTTCCGGAGCCGGCAAATCAACACTTGTCAATCTGATATCAAGACTTTACGACGCCGATGAAGGTGAAGTGCTTGTTGATGGAATCAACGTGAAACAGTATGGCTTTAATGAACTGAGAAAAAATGTGGCGATGGTATCTCAGGAGACATATATTTTTACGGGTACTGTTGCTGAAAATATTGCATATGCAAGGCCGGAAGCCACCAGAGAAGAAATAATAGCCGCAGCCGTACAGGCCAGCGCTCATGACTTTATCTGCAAAATGCCTTTGGGATATGACACTATTCTCGGACGCTTCAACAGGTCGCTTTCGGGAGGAGAAAAGCAGAGAATATCCATAGCAAGAGCTATTCTTGCAGACCCGCAGATACTGATTCTGGATGAGGCGACTTCTGCGGTTGATACGGAAACGGAACTTGCCATTCAGAAATCGCTCGAACAGTTGGAAAAGGGCAGGACAGTGCTTTCAATAGCCCACAGACTTTCAACACTCAGAAATGCGAACCATCTGATAGTAATTGATGAAGGAAGAGTTACGGAGTCGGGAACCCACGCTGAACTGATGGAAAAGAAGGGAACCTTCTACAAGCTCAGCCAGCTTCAGACAAAGGCACTTGCCATGAGAGGGATAGAATAATGTACCGAACGAAAGAGAAACGGGAGGAAAAATAAAATGGGAAGAGATGGCGAAAAGCATATTGATCTTCTGAATCTGCATGAATTTGATGAGGAGGCGCTGAAGAAGGAATCCGAAGAGGTTCTTGAAATGCGGTTTCTGACAAAAAAGAATGCTACCTTCAAAAGAACTGACGGAGGATTTCTTTCGCTGAAGACGAAGGACAAATCGTATGACAGAATCGGAGTATATCTGACTTTTCCGGTTACGAATCCTGAAGAATTTATATCAATCAGGGAATCCGACGAAAAAGCGAAGGAAATAGGAATAATAAAGGCGCTTTCCGAAATGGACAGGGATACGCAGGAAATGATACGCGAACAGATCAGGCTGCGCTATTTTATGCCGGTTATAAAGAAGGTTCTTGATGTAAAGGATGAATACGGATACGCATACTGGCATGTAGTAACCGATTTCGGTGTGTGCAGGTTTACCACTCATATGGGCGGAGATGCAGTGCTCAACATTGGTAAGGACAGGTATCAGATAACCGATATAGACGGAAACAGATATGATATCCCTGATTTTTATGCATTGTCAGCCATAGAAAAGAAAAAACTCGATCTGTTTATTTGAGCATGTGAATGGGATTTGGACAGACTGTGAAAGCAACAGAATAACCTGATGTGAGTGTCGAAATATCGAAATACCGAAATATCGAAATACCAAGATACCGAAGTACCGAAATATTGAAATATCAAGATACCGAAATACCAATACCTGCCAATAAGCTCATTTCACATATACGGTGTTTACGAAATGTATGTATCACAGGTGTTCACAGATGTTTTTAAATTTGCAGCGGGAAAACCTCCGGCATGCTTTACGGATGTAAATTATGACCTGCTGCGATGACGGAGAATATATGAATCTATTATATACTTTGGATGAGAAGCAAAAAAGCGTTCTGAATCTGAAAGAAAATGAGACAATACAGTACTGCGTACCTGTTGATCTTGTCTATGACAATAGCAGCAAAACCGCAGGAGAAGAGTACAGTAAAAAAACATATATCGTGGTTACCAACCGGCGATTCGTTGTAATAAATGACGGAACGGTATCCTCAGAGTACGGTCTGGACGACTGCGACAGGATTAAGTGCGAGCATCAGGTATACAGCGGAATCGTGACCGTTTTTGGAAAGGACAAAGGACAGTACTGCGCCGCAAGATTTTCGATGAAGCATATTATACGTGTGGCATACGTTATCCGTGGTGCGCAGAAGCTGATTGACGCATTAAAGGAAAAACGTGAGACAGACGAATCTGATATGGTAGTCAGCCGTGAGTACGAGAAATACTGTTCAAAATGCGGCAGAGCGCTTCCCGGAACCAGCAAGTGTCCTTACTGTGACGGAAAAGCCGACGGCATAAAGAAATTTATGGCGCTTTCGGGAGAATTTATCGGGAAACTTCTTTTGATTTCCCTGCTTCTGGTGCTTATAGCGGCGGTAAACCTTATATCGCCCATGGTTCAGAAGGATTTCATCGATAATTCGCTTACCTCGGGAACAGGTACTGCAAAGGAGCTTTGGATATTTATCGGAATTACGTTCGGACTTCTTGTCATCAGAGTATCACTCGGCGTATTCCGTCAGTGGAACTGCGTAAAGCTTGGCTCGATGATAAGTATGAGCCTGAGAAAAAAGCTGTATACAAAAATTCAGGTGCTTTCACTTTCATTTATCAACAACAGGCGTCCGGGTGAGCTGATGAACCGTGTGTCGCGTGATACGGCGCAGATCAGACAGTTCATGGAGGAAGTGTTCGGAGCTATGTTTTCAACGCTTCTGACAATGATAGTATCACTTGTAATGATGCTGATTATCAGCTGGCAGATGACGCTTCTTTCACTTGCATTTATTGTCGTGGTAATATTCCTGACCAGAGTTTTCTGGCATCATATTCATACCATTTTCCACAGACAGTGGCTGAAATACGACGACCTTCACAGCAGTCTTCAGGATATTATTTCGGGAATGAGAATAGTAAAATCCTTCGGACAGGAGGAGCGCGAGAGTAAAAAGTTTACCACAAAGACTCAGGAGTTTGCTCAGATACAGAAGAGAAACGAGACCTTCTGGGCTGTGTTCTTCCCTGTGCTCATGTTCTTTATGGGACTTGGTACATACATCGCCATCTACTTCGGCGGTTCCTACGTGCTTGAGGGCAGCCTTTCAGTAGGTGAGCTTGTACAGTTCCTGACCTACAGCGGATATCTGTTCGGACCGCTGAGCTGGATGACAAACCTTCCGAGGTCGATTATGCAGATGGTGACGAGTCTTAACAGAATATATGATATTCTGGACGAGGAGCCTCTTATCGCAGATAAAGAGGACAGTAAGTCGTTTGACATAAAGGGTGATTTTTCAATTAAAAATATATCCTTTGGTTATCAGACATATGATCCGGTGTTCGAAAATGTCAGCTTTGATGTAAAAGCGGGTGAAATGATAGGTCTTGTCGGAGCCTCCGGAACAGGTAAATCAACCATGATAAATCTGCTGATGCGCCTGTATGATGTCGATCAGGGGCGTATTACACTTGACGGTGTAGACCTTCGTGATATCAAAATTGAAAAGCTTCATGAGCAGCTTGGCGTGGTACTCCAGGAAACCTTCCTTTTTTCAGGAAGTATCCTGGCGAATATCAGATTTGCAAAACAGGATGCAACGCTTGAAGAGGTTATTCGTGCGGCTAAAGCTGCAAATGCACATGATTTTATATGCAAGACGCCAGACGGTTACAATACGTATGTAGGAGAGCACGGTTACAATCTGTCGGGTGGTGAACGCCAGAGAATCGCCATTGCGCGTGCCATTCTGAATAATCCGAGAATCCTGATACTGGATGAAGCTACTTCAGCACTTGACACCGAAAGTGAATTCCTGATTCAGCAGGCACTTGATCGTCTGATACAGGGCAGAACCACGTTTGCAATTGCTCACAGACTTTCTACGCTAAGAAATGCCGACAGACTTGTAGTAATCGATAAACATGGAATAGCCGAGATTGGAACTCACAATGAGCTTCTTGAAAAGAAAGGAATATACTATGGACTTGTAAATGCTCAGCTCAAGATGAGCGAGACTGCAGAGGATGTTGCAGCCGGTGAATGATCGACAGTTTGTGCACGCTTTATGGATGTTCCTTTTTTGATGGTGTTCAGTTTCAGTTCTTTTCCGGGTCCTCCGGCAAGGGTAAATTTTGATTGATATGTGCCATCATCGCCTGTGTGGCCTGTTTTAAAGTCAGTTCTGTTGTATATTTTACCATTTCTTTTGCCGTATTAGGATCTTTAAGGGGAAGTCCTGAGGAATCTGTCATTTCGCACACATTTGATGTGTTGGTCCCGGTACCCCCTATGACCTGTGCCAGTTCTTCTTCCGTCAGTTCAGCAAGCTTTCTGTTCAGCGTTTCAACTTCCTTTTTAAGGGCGTTCAATTCTTCTTGTGTTTTCATGGGGGACTCCCTCCAAATTTTGAGTTTGTTTTTTCGTGCACTGAGGCTGATGCGAAGATTTAAGGTGACAGATTTTTACAAATCGGGGGAACTGACTCAAGTATCGCAGAGTGTCGGTCACAATCCTTCTGCTGCTTTCTTCAATTCAAGATGAATATATCATACCATGATGAATATATTTATGCAAGTTTAGGATAACAAAATACGGGGTAGTGAGTGTGGGTAAATATAACTAAACCGTACTCTTACCTTTGCATTGACTCATGCCTTATTTTCATTTATAATCTTTAAGAAGATTCGAAGAATTGATTGCTTACAAAGGAGGCTTCGATGAAAAGTAAAGAAGAACTTGACGTACTTAAAGAAGAATTTGAAAATCTGAACAAGAAGCTCGCTGAACTGACCGAAGAAGAGCTTGCTCTGGTGTCCGGCGGCAATATTGGGTTTTACGAGGATGTACAAAAACAAGAACAGGTGTGTCCCGGATGTGGCGCTAAATACATAGGAATTCATCTTTGTGAGGAATGGCTTCGCTGAGCACTGAATTAATTCACAGTTTTTGTATATTCGGTATGGTCTGCTTTTAAGAATATAAGTGGGAATTCAGAAATTAGGTTATATTATAAGGGTGTTTAACCATAAACAAATGAATGTTGTGTGTTACTCTTATCATACGCAGAATTACGAGGGGTGTATAAAAAGCTTGCTGAATATTAACTGTATCATGGAGAATATATTTGATAACAACTGCAGATAAAAAGTTTAATAATACAAAAGAGGTTATTGACGTTGACTGCGAAAAAGGCGGGGATTACGAATGGTTTTTGACCCCCGGTCGTGAGCTGTAACCCGATTTTTTTAAAATTTTTAAAAAAGTACTTGCATTTGTGACAATTATATGATATACTATCGTTGTTGCTGATGAGAAAACAACAGTGAATGGCGAATTGGTCAAGCGGCTAAGACGCCGCCCTCTCACGGCGGAAACAAGGGTTCGATTCCCTTATTCGTCACT
>JAZLIK010000029.1:0-3811 GCA_045617345.1 Lachnospiraceae bacterium
TGTAACAGCCCTCCTTGATATGATAATATTATACCAGAAAATAACTATTTTTTCACCTCTTTAGCCGATTATTCAGTTGGCAATGTTCATTATAAGTTACTGTTGTTATAGGGCTACTTTTGACACCCTAATCATATTATCAATTAACAAAAATCTCTTACTTTCTTCCGGTAATTCATTAAATGCAGTGCACTTTGCAGCTGTTATGTATGAGGATTTTTTACCGAAGCTGACAAAGCTTGTGCGCCACTAAAACGCGGTGAATTATCTTTCAGTCTCTGTATAATTTCTGAGAGTTTGAAGAGAAGCAAACGTTTCAAGACATTCTTTTACACGTCTGACTATAATATATCATCAAATTAAAATTCATGCAAGAATTATTTGATTATTCATGTGAATATTTAATTTTGCGCAAAAAGAAAATTAATTCGTGACTTGCAACCGATCCGTTTGTTGCCTGTTAAAAGCAGACTACTTCGCCTAATCCCGGATCAAAAAAATGACTTGTCACGAATTCCGAATTCATGCTCTGATTCAAACCATTCCTGTAATGCAATATCGCAGCACTCCGGTTCAAAGCTTTCTACGATTTCATAGCCGCTGCCTTTTTTTAGCAGCTTATTCCACCAATGTCCGGTATGGAAATCATCAAGTTCATCTTCATCACCGTTTATCCAATTCATAAAGATTCCCCACTGTTCGGCATTAAGCTCCTTTACAATTATATAACAAAGAAAAAATTATTACAAACGATATGCTTACAGTAGTGATATTTATATTTACAAATATAATAGAAAATGGTATCATATTTATTGTAATTTGGTTACTTTTCGCAGGCAGTTTATAATGTATTCATAGCCAACTGATAATGCTCACATGCCTTTCATCAAGCCTCAGTCTTGCGACATTATCATATATCTGCGAGCAGTAACTATCAGTCATAAAAAATATATCAGGAGGATCAAGAAATGAAACATTGTAAGTCATTGATTGCAGCAATTGCAATTCTGTGCATGGCGTTTCTGTTGCCTGCTTCGCCGGTATGCGCTGCACCGGTTGATACGCTTTCAAAGCCTTTGGAAGTACTGGTTGGATGTGACGAGCTGTCAGATCAGCTTCCGTCACGTGTTGTTGTAAAAGCCGTTTATGATGATTCCATCATCGATTTGGCTAAGCATCATTACGATCAGGATTATCTGGATTCTAAGAATCTTAATTTTTTTGATTTGTACACTCAGTTTGATTTCAGTTTTGACGAAGGTCAGACGTGGATAGCGTATACCCCCGAATGGGATCAGTGTAAAGCTGCCGATGAAAAGTATTATAACAGGCACTATGAAGATATTTATTATAACGAAGAGCTTAATAATGCAGACTCGACCACTAAGTTATTTGAGTGGATGGAAAACGACGGAACCTGGTCAGATCCGGAACAGGGATATTGTTCTATCCCTGGAATTGACAGGTATATGGTCAGCAAAAAATATAACGAATACGAAATCCCGTATTTTAATTTTAATGAATATACATTAACTGTACGCGCCAGAACGATTATGTCATACCGTTATAATGGTGAAGATGAAACTCAGTTTATCTTCTCCGACTGGACAGTATCAAAACCCTACGGTAATTTTAAGGCTGAAGATAAGGCAGGCAATCTTCTTGTCAACGGCGATTTTGAGGATGGCATGAAGGGCTGGGTCGATCCCGATAAATACTGGGATGCCGTTCAATATGCAGAGTGCCACGAAGGTCGTCACGGAAGATATCTTACCTGGCCTGTTTACGGTAACAAAGACGGTAAAACTGTTGCTGACGGCTCATCCGTATCTCTTTATCAGGATGTTTCTCTTGACGGATATAAAGCCGGCCAGACAGCGGTATTTAACTGCCTGATCTGTAATTATGACCAGGGTGACGGTGACATGGGAACCGCATCTCTCATTTTCCTGGATAAAGACGGTAAAGCCATCAGTTCATCGGATTTTGCTTACAGAAATCCCAACTGGATCAGCAGATCTATTATTGCTACGATTCCAAAGGGCGCTGTAAAAGCAAGAGTTAAGTTTTCAGCAACCCTGTATGCAGGAAGTGATGTCGACGTTTATCTTGATTATGCTTCTCTGATTATCACAGATAATGAAGTTTATCCCGTATCGGTATCCGAGAAAAACAACAAGTGGCAGGCAGAAAGCGGCGATGTATTAAAGCTCGTTGCAAATAACGGTGTTTCTACAGATCCTTCGGATTTCTCCTGGTACAGTTCATATGAATCAAAGGCTACGGTTGATGAAAAAGGCGTTGTTACTATGAGAGGCGATTCTAACGACGGTGTATTCATCTATGCTACCGACAAAAAATCCGGTGTTGCCGGCGTTTATATGATTAACATCGAAGATCCTAACCGTGTATATTCATCAACTTCGGGTGAGACAACACTTGAAACGGAGGATGGTGCAACAGTCAAGGTTTTGACAAGCGGCAACGGCAACAATACTGTCGGGTATGCTCCCGCTGAGAAGTCAGGCGCGGTTGTTGTTCCCGACGAGGTTACGGTTAACGGAACTACTTATAAAGTAACCGAAATTGAAAAGGATGCATTTAAGGGTTCTTCCATTACAGAGATTACAATCGGCAAAAATGTTACAAAGATTGGTGATAATGCCTTTACAAATTGCAAATCATTAACAGAAGTTACCTTTACCGGAAATATTAAAAGCATAGGCAAGCAGGCATTCAAGGGCTGTACATCTCTTAAAACAGTTAAAATCGGTAAGAATGTTACCTCAATTGGTAATGAAGCATTCTCCGGCTGTACAAAGTTATCAACTCTTACAATCGGTGCTTCTGTTGCCACAATCGGCAACAAAGCTTTTTATGGTTGCAAAGCTTTAAAGAGCGTTACCATTCCCGCCAAGGTTACAAAAATCGGTAAGAGTGCTTTTGCTAAATGTTCCGCTTTAAAAACTGTTACCATTAAATCAAAGTCTGTGAAATTCGGTTCATACTGCTTCAAATCAATCGCACCAAAAGCAAAGGTTACCGCTCCAAAGAAGTTAAAGAATGCGGCTAAGCTTATAAAGAAGGCCGGAGTAAAAGGTGCAAAGCAGACAATTACGGTAAAATAAATTCTGTATTGCAGGACGAAATTGTTAAATGACTTCTGTATTGCAGGACGAAACGTTAAATGACTTCTGTATTGCAGGACGAAACGTTAAATGACTTCTGTATTGCAGGACGAAATTGTTAAATGAATTCTGTGTTGCAGGCGTAACGATTAAATAAATCTTTAAGTCATAAAAAAATGGCATCGGGGAAATTTTTTTCCGGTGCCATTTTTATTTTATACATAATACTCAAAATCGAAATTTTTTTAATAATGAACTAATCACTATTAATGTGAATGCAGCATGATTTGTTCCAGAATCAGATAGTTCATTTGTATTTTCATTATTAATCATTAAGTGCACAAATGTATTTAATATGTTTATTAGCAATTAGGGGACAAAGACGCAATCACTATTGGATTGACAAAGTAGTAAAAGTTATTTTGGGTTACCACAAAACACCTGTAGAATTGGACGATTGGCAGCGATAAATGACATCGTAACCAAGACACTCAATTTTGCAATAATGTCCAACCATCACAGTCCCAATCTTCTAAACAATTATTGACAACTTCCAGAAATTTTATACCTCAAACCGTTTTTGCGGTCATTCCTCGCTGCCTCCAGTGAGAAACGCCATCACTTCCTCGTAGCTCTTTCCGCTTTTCTCGATCGCCCTGATCAGCTCCTTTGCCTTCTCCTCA
>JAZLIK010000030.1:0-47375 GCA_045617345.1 Lachnospiraceae bacterium
ACAGAGCCACAGGCATTTGTAAATGAAATACCCGAGGAAGTTGCAGTACAGTCAAACGAAGGAACTCTTGCAGAGGTGACAGCAACAGAGGCATTTGTAAATGAAATGTCCGATGAAGCAGTTGCACAGTCAAATAGCGGAGTAAATAATGGGGAAACTGGTATAATAACGGTACAGCCGGACCAGCCCATATCGAACGAGGAGCAGAACCGGCAGGACCAGCCGGTACTAAACGAAATGGCGAACCGTCAGAATCAGCCGATACCGAACGGAATGCCGAATCAGCCGGACCAGCCGGTACCGAACGGAATGCCGTACCAGCCGATACCGAACGGAATGCAGTATCAGCTGGGTCAGCCGTATCCGAACGGAATGCCATATCAGCAGGGTCGGTCGTATCCGAACGGAATGCAGTATCAGCAGGGTCAGCCGTATCCAAACGGAATGCCGTACCCGAACGGAATGCCATATCAGCAGGGTCAGCCGTACCCTTACGGAATGCCGTACCAGCAGATGGGAAGACAGCTTCCGCCGAAGAAGAAGAGAGGCTTCGGGCTTGCTTTTCTGACGGTATTTCTTGCAATACTTATGAGCTGCTTCCTGATTGGATATCTCGCGCAGTCAACGGTTGTAAAGTGCATTTCACCTGAGCAGATTACCGAAGTCATAAACGAAACTGATTTAGAAAAGGTTGAAGTCGGGAAAATCATAAAAGACCTGGATATCGAAATTGAAGGACTTAACAAACGAAAAATAAAGGATGATATGACTCTCACCGAACTGGTATGTGAGCTGATTCCCGACGACATTCGGGATGAGCTGAACCTTGATGCCGAGTCGGTCGCAGAGATAATGAAGGAATCCGAGGTAAAGGATTTTATATCATCAAAACTCGGTGATTACGCAAACAGTATCGGTAATGACGATGTGGAAGCATCCATTACAAAAGATGATGTGATGAAGCTCATCAAAAAAACACGAAATACGATTGAAAATATCACGGGTTACAGTATTTCGGACGATGATATCGATTCAATCAGTGACAAGCTTGATGAATACGATTTTGAGGAACTTGATTCATCAAACATAAAGGATAAAATCGCAGAGAATGCTCCCGAATTACCCCATTGGATATTTAAGTTTGTAACTTCTGCATTTTCATGGGTACTTCTTGGAGCGGTTGCAGTATTTGCGGTACTTATTCTTCTGACAAATGTGAAATATCCAAGACTTGGTTTCAGAGCCATCGCAAATGTCGGAATTGTGGTCGGAGCGTTTTTCTCGGGCATTGCAGCGGCCATGAAATTTGGTTTTGCCGAGCTGGCGAATATAGCTGATTACGGTAAAGGCATATTTGAAACACTTGAGAACGGTATTGCAAACAATCTGCTGTTCCGTTCACTGGTTACACTTGGTGCAGGTATAGTATTGATGATTATTGTGGTTATCTGGAAAGAAATCGCAAATCATATAGCAACAAAAAAGTTAAATAATTAGGAGGAAATGTGAAATGAAGTGTCCTAAATGTGGTGCTGAAACACCGGAAGGTCTTTTCTGCATGGAATGTGGTTCCAAGATTGAGAAAATTCAGGCATCTGTTGAGAACGTTCAGGCGACAGCAGAAGCTGTAAAGGAAGTTTCGGGCGCAATCAATGAGGCTGAAAAGAAGGTTGCTGAAAAGGTAGAAGCGCCGGCAAAAGAAGCTGCGGCCGCAGTTACCGAAAATGTGAAGGAGACTGTTGAAAAGGCTGCAGACGCAGCTGCGCAGGTAAATGAACAGGCTGCTGAAATCGCGACAGATACAAATACAAAGGTAACGGCTGAGGCTGAAAGTGTACAGGCCGATGTAAACAATGCTGTGCAGGGGAATGATACACCAAAGGCTAATTCAGAGAAAAAGCCGCTGGATATGAAGCTTATCGGGGTAGCAGCAGCTGCTGTGGCAGCGCTCGTTCTGATAGTTATCCTTTTTTCAAAGCTTCTGGGCGGTTCGGGAAGCGGTTATATAGAAACGAACATTCAGACATGGCGTGCCGGAGACAGCACCTATGTAATGTTTGGCGGAAATGACTCAAAGAGTCTTCTTTCAAATGATGGTTCGTGGAAGGAAGGCAGGATTGCCATGGACCGTAAGAGTGCTGTTTTATATCAGAGGGATGACAAGAACGATACATACACACTCTGGTACGTTGACAGCGAGGGCAAACAGTGCGAGATAGAGGATGTATATGACAACAGCGTTTTCTCTGTAGGTGAGAATATTGTTTATCTTTCATCGGACAATGAGCTTAACAGCTATAATGTCGCAAAGGCAAAGACCACGACAATCGATACCATTGATGAGGGCTCGTTCAACGTGGTAGTATCACCTGATACAAAGACTGTTCTCTATTCAAAGGTAGAGGATGGAAAGACAAAGCTTTATCTTTACAACGGCGGGGATTCTGAACCCATGGGAAAGGGATACTATCCTCTGGCAGTTTCAAACGGTGGCAAGAGAGTATTTGCTTACAAGGGTTCATCGAGTTCAAAAAAGATCTATCTCGTTGAATCTGAAGAAGATAATGAGGTAATTGAGTCGGAAGTAAAAAACATCATGTTTAATTCAGATATGACCGAGATGGTATATACGAAGGATTACAAGATGTATTTTTATAAAGTAGGTGATGATGATTCACGGAAAATTTCATCATCGTCATATTTTAGTCTGTATTCGTACAATCCGATAGAATCTTTGAATGAAGAAGTAGTATATTACAACATAGACAGCTTCGTGGGTCAGTATTTTTATGATGGTGATGAAATAGCCGTTCTCAGCGAAGCAGACGATGGTCTGAAGCTTAATAAAGTGATTAGCGGTGTTTATACGCTGTTGTATTTTGAGGCTCCTAAGGAGGTTTACATCAAGGAGGACAAGCTTTACCGCGGAAAGAACGGTGAGGATGAAAAGGTGGGCACTTATGAGTTTTATGATGCTGAGGCCATCGAAGATGGAGAAGTCGTATACTATCTTGACAATGATAAAACCCTCTATTATATTGACGGTGATGAGAAGAAAACTGTTAGAGATGAAGTAAAATGCTTCTATACCAATAATAAGGATACAGTTATATTCCTGGCTGATTATGAAAATCACGAAGGCGATTTGTATATGGCAAAAGGTACCAAAAAGCCTGAATTGGTAAAATCTGATGTACGTGATTTACATATGGACAGATACGTAGGCTACTATGTAAAAGAAGAGGACGGAGAGATTTCTGTTTACTGGTTTAACGGCAAAGACTTTGACGAAAAGCCTCTGTTCACAGTAGAAGACTGATGCAATAACGACCGGGATTTGTGCGGGACAAAATATGATCGAGTGTCATACATTACTCGATGACGTTTGCTCAGGTCAGAACTGAATGCAGGTTTCCGTTCAGACTGCTCGCTATTCGCACAAATAAGTTTTCAACGGCGGATAACAACTGACTGCGTAGCAGGCAAGGCTTACGAATACGTTTTGGCCAAACTGAGAATGGTAACTGAATAATAACAGAGAGAGCCGTATAGGCAACCGGATTGCCGGGAGTTTTCGGCTGCTATATGCTAAAGAGAGTAATGAATGAAAAGCGGGGATTTAAACAAGGGATTGTTTAAATCCCCGCTTTGGTGTAATATTATGATTACGGTGTCAAAAGAACTGACGCCTAATGATACACGCATTTCTTCGCACTTGTGCTCTCGAAATGCTAAAAATATTCAAAATCCGCTCATTTTTCTTCGAAAAATGGCTACTTTTTCATGTTTTTTGCGTCATAAAGTCCATTATTTTTTTTACAAGCAAGCTTGACGAAAAATAACGTACTTTTGATGCTGGTATCATATTATGATGGGAAGACGGTTGCGTAGCAGTCAGGATTTATGAATGGACTTTGCACAGACTGTGAACGGTAACGGGCAGGCAGTGAAGCCGAATTGCGGATGTACCCGGACGGATGACAGACGAAGCTTATGGATACGTGGGGACAGCTTTTGGACAGAAGCTTTGGGTGTGAACCAGGCATGACAGTTACCGGCAACAACAGTGAAAATTCATCGGACAGAACCGGAGGTTTTTAAATGGATAAAAAGAAGATATTTATGGGTATTGCGGCGATTGCGGTACTTGCGGTGGGAATCCTTATCGGATGCCTTATCATGAAAAACGGGGATTCTGACAGTGACAGAGCTACCGACGCTTCATCGGAAAAGATTGCCGATGGTTCAGGGAAGGAAATACAGACGACAGACAAAATTGCAGACGATACGGGTGCGACCGGAAGCGGAAGTACGACCGTAAACAGCGGAGAAGGAGCGACCGGAACGGGAAGTACGACCGGAAACAGCGGAGAAGGAGCGACCGGAGCGGGAAGTGCGACCGGAAACAGCGGAGAAGGAGCATCAGAAACAGGAAATGTGACCGGAAACGGCGATGCGGGCACATATATCGGGACGGATACCGGTGCGGGTAAAGAAAAAGACGGAAACAGTGAAGGAATGACCGGAGCGAGAGCTGCGGGGCAGGGCTCGGGAACCGGTAATGGTGTCGCAGGAGGCAATGATTCGACTTCCGGAACAGGGATTGTGTCCGGAGATGGTGGAAACGGCGGTGAGACCGGAGTAGCGTCAGGAAACGGGACTACAACAGGAAACGGCGGTGAGACCGCAGGAACGTCCGGGAACGGAGCTGCAACCGGAGATGGTTCGGGGAGCGGAAACGGTGGCGGAAAAGCCGTTATTACGTCAGCCTTAAATACCGGGAATCTCACCGAAGAGGGAAGCGGGTATGAAGGCACAAAGGGGACCGGAAAATATAATTACGGAGAGGCACTTCAGAAGTCACTTCTGTTTTATGAACTTCAGCGTTCGGGAGATTTACCCGAAAATGTCAGATGTAACTGGAGAGGAGATTCCGCTCTGAAGGACGGCAGTGACGCGGGAATTGATCTGACCGGTGGCTGGTATGATGCAGGAGACAATGTCAAGTTCAATCTTCCGATGGCATATACAGCTGCCATGCTCGGCTGGTCGATTTACGAGGACAAAGATGCATATACAAAGAGTGGACAGCTTCAGTATGCACTCAGCAATATAAAGTGGGCAAATGATTATTTTATCAAATGTCATCCGTCGGATGAGGTATATTACTATCAGGTCGGTAACGGAAATCAGGATCATTCGTACTGGGGCGCGGCCGAAACGGTTGAATATCGTATGGACAGACCGTCATATAAGGTTACGAAAAGTAGTCCGGGCTCGGCTGTATGCGGTGAAACGGCTGCATCACTGGCTATCTGCAGTGTTGTTTACAAGGATATTGACAAAGGTTACAGTGATCTTTGCCTAAAGCATGCGAAATCGCTGTATAAATTTGCGCGTGACACGAAAAGTGATGCGGGATACACGGCAGCAAACGGTTTCTATGACTCATGGAGCGGCTTCTATGATGAGCTGGCATGGTCGGGAGCATGGCTTTATATTGCAACCGGGGACAGTACTTATCTGACAAATGCAAAGAGCGATTTCACGAATGCCGGGCATGACAGCAAATGGGCTATGTGCTGGGACGATGTGCATATCGGAGCGGCAGTTATGCTGGCAAAGCTGACAAATGACAGTACTTATACAAAAGAAATTGAGACACATCTGGACTGGTGGAGTAAGCTTTCTTCTGACCACATTACATATTCACCGAAGGGACTGGCATGGCTTGATACATGGGGTTCGCTTAGATATGCCACCACAACAGCATATATAGCGGCTGTGTATGCAGACTGGAGCGGATGTCCTGACGCAAAAGCATTAAAATATCAGAGCTTTGCGGAGTCACAGGTAAATTATGCGCTCGGTTCTTCAGGACGTTCGTATGTGGTAGGCTTTGGAGTAAATCCTCCCGAGAATCCGCATCACAGGACGGCACAGGGTTCCTACTGCGATAATATGAACGAACCGAATCCTGCCCGACATACACTTTACGGTGCGCTGGTAGGAGGACCGGATGCTTCGGACGGTTATACCGATACTGTTTCGGATTATAACAAAAATGAAGTCGCGTGTGATTATAATGCGGGATTTACAGGCATTCTGGCAAAAATGTACAAAAAATACGGCGGACAGACCATAAAGAATTTCGGGGCAGTTGAGAAAATTGACATAAACGAGTTTTATGTGAACGGCGGAATAAACGCAAGCGGAAATGATTTTATAGAGATAAAGGCGAATATATGCAATGTGTCGGCATGGCCCGCACGTGTACCGAAGAATCTGGAATTCAGGTATTATATTGACCTGAGCGAGGTTTACACGGCAGGCGGAAGCGCATCGGATATCGCAGTTACAACCAACTATATGGCAGCGGGAAAATCTCAGGGATTAAAGTGCTGGGACGAGGATAAACACATATATTATCTGTCGGTTGATTTCACAGGTGATTTGATTTATCCGGGCGGACAGGACAAATACAAAAAGGAAATTCAGGTTCGTCTTCGCAATCCGAAGGGAACCTGGGATAACAGCAACGATCCTTCGTACTCAAATATGTCGAGCGGAGGAAATGCATTGCTGGCAAAGACGGCACTGTATGAGAATGGAAAGCTTGTATTCGGAACCGAACCGGCAAAGGGCAAAAACGCAGGTTCAAGTGTTCTGGCAGGCGGTACAGGTAACGGAAAAAGTACGGGTTCCGGAAGCGAATCGGGTAACGGAAACGGAAATAATTCCGGTTCCGGAAGCGAATCGGGTAACGGAAACGGAAATAATTCCGGTTCGGGAAGCGAATCGGGTAACGGAAACGGAGGCAATTCCGGTTTGGAAAACGGCGGGACTTCCGGAAACGGGGGAACTGTTGAAACGGGTAAAGGCACGGCGGTGAACGAATCACTTTCGGTAAAGGTTGATTATGCCAATATGACTGCAACGACCACGAGTCTCCAGGGGATTATGGACATTGTAAATGAAAGTGACGGATCGATTCAGTTAAAGGATATAAAGATAGAATTTTACTTCACAAACGAAGAAAAAAAATCTTTGAGCTTTGACTGCTATCATGCAGCGGTGAACACGAAGAGCGGAGCCTATAAGGGACTTAACGGATGCAGCGGGGCATTCACTGATGCTTCGGGAAAGAATACAGACACTCTCTGCACGATGACCTTTGATGACAGCATGCTTCTTGGAGCAGGGGATAAACTGACCGTGAACTTCTGCATTCATCATTCAGACTGGTCGAATCTGAATACGGCGAACGACTATTCGGTTGCATCGGTTGAGAATATTGTGATTTATAACGGAACAAAGAAGATTTTCGGCGATAAACCCTCAAAGTAAGCAAAGCAGCGACGGTGGAAGCATCGGTGGCTAAAAAAAGAACACAGAAGATAAGCCTGCAGCCCGGAAAAACGATGCCGGAAGCATCCGATGCCGAAAACCGAAAAGAAACACGGAATGAACAAATATGCACCGAAGAATCGATATACGGAAAGGAACAGAAGAATATGGAATACACAGAGGAAAAGAAAAAATCACCGATTACCGGTATTGTACTCTCACTTGGAATGATAGAGCTGTTTAAGCTATTGATAGTGTTTATTATCAGCCTGGGTAAAATCGCCGATAAAGACGACGGCGGTCCACAGTGGTGGGAGGGCAAGGAACTGTTTTCATGGTTCGGAAAAATTGCCGATCTGCTCGGAATATCGGGGGAAAAACTGACACAGATATTTATAGCCGCTGCAATTCTCCTGGTATTCAGCATTATATTAATCCTAATGAACGGAAAAATAGAAAAAAACAGAAGCGAGATCAAAAAAGTGCATTTTACGGTATCACTGGCGGAAACCGTTGCAGGCTATCTGGCGTGTATGGCGTTGTACGCAGTTATGACAAAAACACTCGGCACGATATTTGTGGCTGCGGTCGGTTTGATGCTTGTGATGGAGCTGGTGGCGATACCTTTTGAATTAAACAGAAGACCCGTAAAAAAAACAAACAGCGACTGACTGCGAAGCAGGCAGGGCATACGAACGGGTTACGCACAGGCGGGGCACTGTAACACAGGGACAAAACACATGAAATACATGACATTCTTAAATATTGTCTCCGAAGAGAAAAAACGGCAGAGGCAAGTATGCTTGCCCCTGCCGTATAAATTTACTTATGGGTCTTCAGGGTTTGATTTCGAATTTTCCGCCATAGATTTTTTTACTTGATTTATCGCTGAAAAATGCTCTGATAACTATGCTGTATGTCCCACCTTTTTTTAACTTGTCAATTGTTGCCGAAGGTGTTTTTACTGTTACCTTGGCAATACTGACATTTTTATTTTTGGAAGCAGAGGCATTAACCTCTGCATTTCAAAATAAAAATACGAATGTCAGAACCATTGCCATAAAAACGCTAATGCATTTCTTAATCATTGTTTTGTCTCCCATTCTTTTATCCCGGTTTTGATTGAAGAATTGTTTTTTATTTTACTATCTTGACATTTCGGAGATTCATATTTTCTTCCTTCAACAGAGGGCAATTTTTCACGTATACGCTTGATTCTTGTAAAGCATCTACTGTCAGGCTGTCAAGCTTGGGGCAGTTATTTATATTTACGCTTGCTTCTTTAGCAGACATTATATCCAGAACGAAAAGCTCGGGGCAGTTATTTGCAGTAACCTTTATATTCTTCGCTTCGGCGTCAAGAAAATCACAATGAACATAGGAAACGTTTGTATTGCTTACATTTAGTTCCTCCAGAGGTGTACTTACTAACCATACTGTTTCCAGTTTCGGATTTTTACTTAAATCAAGACTTTTTAATGAATACATTTCTCCTCCGTAGAACATTTTGAGGGCAGGGAAATATTCAATTCCTTCTAAAGACTGAATATCTTCCACGTATTTTTTACATTCATAATATTCGTCGCTTCCGTAGTAGTTATAATCCCAGCCATGGAATAAATCTGTAATGGCGTTGATTTCTTTGACAGAGAGCTTTCCGTTTTTATCCAGATCATAGGATATACTCAGGTAATTTCTAAAGTTCTCGTCGGGAAAATTCGCTTCATTAATTGCGACTGCCGATGCTTTCCTGGTAACTGTAACGACACACTTATAGGTCTTTCCGTTGGCACATTTGGCCTTGATTGTTGCGGTTCCTGCTTTCACGGCAGTGACCTTTCCTGCTGCGGAAACCTTGGCAATTTTCTTGTTTGAGGTAGACCACTTTGTAACGGTAGTTCCGGTAACCTTGAGCTTAACGGTTTTTCCGGCTTCAAGAGTTACGGCTTTTTTGTTGATTTTTGCTTTTGTGGCGGCCTGTGTAATCGAAGGATTACTTATGATTACAAAACTGCACATAACAACGAACATCAAGCAAAACATTGCAACTGCATTAAGTATTTTTTTTCCAGTCATTTTTAATGACCCCCTTATTAATATTACAGCAAAGCTGCATGACAATATTAACTCGGGGGGGGGATTTGTCAATATACATTTGAGATAACCGGCATAAAAATAGGAATTCTCAGACAATTATTCCGGGCCTTATAGCTGCGACGCTGATGGGAATTACAGAAAATTTGACATAAAAAAGCAGGTAAATCAATACCTGCGACCATTTTCCCAATATTTAATTGTCAAACTCCCGCCAATATTTATTTGTCAAACTCCCGTGCATTATGAATGTTTTCTGACAGGCGGTGAACAGTATCAGAGACAATCCTGATAGAAAACCGTGAAAGTACCATGCTTGACAGAATCCGTCAAGGTGATATAATAAATTGTTAGCTTGCAGGTGAGGAATATAAATATAACACCGTATCTGAGACGCTGCGAAGCAGTTATTTAAAAGAACAAAGGTGTAATGTTTGCGAGATTAATGCTTATAAACAAAAAACAGGAGGAAGAAACATGTCTGAGAAGAAGTTAATGCTGGGCAACGAGGCAATTGCCAGAGGTGCATATGAGGCAGGCGTAAAAGTATCGGCCGCATATCCCGGAACACCCAGTACCGAGATTAGTGAGAATATTGTTAAGTATGATGAAATTTACAGTGAGTGGTCACCGAACGAGAAGGTAGCCATGGAGGTAGCCATCGGAGCTTCTATCAGCGGTGTACGTGCACTTGCATCGATGAAGCATGTAGGTGTAAACGTTGCTTCCGATCCTCTTTATACAGTCAGCTATATCGGCGTTACCGGCGGACTTGTACTTGTAGCCGCAGACGATCCCGGACTTTACAGCTCACAGAATGAGCAGGATTCACGTGCTGTTGCCCGTGCTGCCCATATTCCCGTTGTTGAGCCTTCAGACAGTGCCGAGGCAAAGAATTTCCTCAAATATGCATACGATCTGAGTGAAAAGTATGATACACCGGTTATGTTCCGTACAACTACGAGAATTGCTCATTCACAGGGAATTGTTGAACTTGAGGATCGTTGCGAGCCTCTTGATATTCCTTACGAGAAAAATATAAAGAAGAATGTAATGATGCCCGGCAATGCGATTGCCCGTCATATTCATGTTGAAGAACGTGAAAAGCAGATGGCAGCAGACGGAGCGTCATTTGAAATAAACAGAATTGAGATGAATGATACAAAAATCGGTGTCATCACATCGGGTATTCCCTACCAGTATGTAAAGGAAGCACTCCCCGATGTTTCGGTACTTAAGCTTGGTGTGGTAAATCCTCTTCCCAAGCAGATGATTATTGATTTTGCAAAGAAGGTTGATAAGCTCATTATAGTTGAGGAGCTTGATCCCATCATTGAAGAGCAGGTTAAGTCATGGGGAATTCCCTGCGTGGGCAAAGAAATCTTTACCGTACAGGGAGAGTATAGCGCAAATTTGCTTAAAAAGTCGGTTCTTGGCATGAATCTTGGACTCGAACAGCCCGCACAGGCACCTGTACGTCCTCCGATTCTCTGCCCGGGATGTCCACACAGAAGCACTTTCTATACATTGAACAGATTAAAGATTCATGCAGCAGGTGACATCGGATGCTACACACTGGGTGCCGTAGCTCCGCTTAATGTTGTAGAGACCACAGTGTGCATGGGCTCTTCAATCAGCACTCTCCACGGAATGGAGAAGGCAAAGGGCAAGGATTACATCAAGGACTGGGTTGCCGTTATAGGTGATTCGACATTTATGCATACCGGTGTAAATTCACTGATGAATATGTTCTATAATCAGGGTACGGGAACAGTGCTGATTCTTGATAATTCAACCACAGGCATGACAGGTCATCAGGATCATGCCGCTACAGGAAAGACACTTAAGGGAGAGGTTGTTCCCGCAATCGATCTTTTCAAGCTTTGTCATGACGGCATCGGAATTGAGAATACCAGAATTGTAGATGCATTTGATACCGCAGCTCTTGAGGCAGCCCTGAAGGAGGAGCTCGCAAGAGATGCCGTATCGGTTATTATTGTACAGGCTCCCTGTGCACTTCTTAAATCAAACAAGCCCAAGCCTGCGTTCCGCATCGATCCCGATAAGTGCAAGCGCTGCGGAATGTGCATGAAGCCCGGATGCCCCGCTATTACAAAGGCTGAGGACGGAACGATTTCAATAAATGCAACCATGTGTAACGGTTGCGGACTTTGTGAAGGTCAGTGTAAGTTTGGTGCTATTGAAAGATAAAGAGGATGTTTGGTACATAAGCATATTCCCTTGAGAGGGATTATTCCATATGGACAGACAGGTTGAAAGATAATACCGGAAGGTGCGGCAGACATGAGATTTTTTCGGTGTGCGTGCCGGGTATCCATACAGATTGAGAGGACGTAAATCATGGAAACAAAGAATATAATGATTGTCGGCGTAGGCGGACAGGGAACACTTCTTACAAGTCGTATTTTAGGCGGAATCACGATACATGCGGGCTATGATGTAAAGCTTTCGGAGGTTCACGGAATGGCTCAGCGCGGCGGCAGTGTAGTTACATACGTACGTTACGGTGAAAAGGTTAATGAGCCTATCGTAGAGGAAGGTCAGGCAGATGTGCTTATCGCATTTGAAAAACTTGAGGCACTGCGTTATGCACATATCTTAAAGAAGGACGAAGTACTTGTTGTAAACGAACAGAGAATCGATCCCATGCCTGTAGTAATCGGTGCGGCCAAGTACCCTGAGGGAATTCTGGAGGAGCTTGAGAAAAAGTATAAGGTGCTCAAGGTTGATGCCATGGCAGAGGCTTTGAAGCTTGGAAATCCCAAGACCTTTAATGTAATTGTTCTCGGGCTTGCCGCAAAGCATATGGATTTCAGGAAGGAAGACTGGCTTGAGGTAATTGAGAACACGGTTCCTGCGAAAACTATTGATATCAACAAGCAGGCCTTCGAGACAGGTTTTGCATTGTAGTATTACTTTTGTCGCTTATATCATAATTTTTCAACAAGAGGCGCAGTATGATTTGGAATGAAGCAAAAGAGTGCATGAGCAGGGATGAAATGAATCATCTCCAGAGCGTGCGACTTGTTAAACAGGTAAATAATGTTTACCACAGTGTGGAGTATTATCGTAAAAAAATGCAGAATGTAGGTCTGGAACCCGGTGACATTAAAGGAATCGAGGATCTGAACAAGCTTCCGTTTACTACAAAGGATGACTTGAGAAACACATATCCGTTTGGTCTTTTTGCCGTTCCCAGGTCAGAGGTGGTCAGAATCCATGCTTCTTCGGGTACTACAGGAAAAGCTACGGTAGTGGGATATACCAGACACGACATAGAAATCTGGAAGGAATGTGTGGCCAGAGTTCTTTCAATGGGTAATGTCGGGAAGGAGGATACCGTACAGGTTTCTTACGGTTACGGTATGTTTACCGGCGGGCTCGGAGCACATTACGGGGCAGAGCATGTAGGTGCAGCCGTAGTACCTATTTCAACGGGAAATACGAAAAAACAGCTGACGATGATGAGAGATTTCGGTGTGACTGCTATCATGTGCACACCTTCATATCTCATGTATCTGACAGAAGCTATAGAGGAACAGGGTCTTCTTCCCGAACTGGTGCTGAAGACTGCATTTTGCGGTGCGGAGCCCTGGACCGAGAATATGAGGAAGGAAATTGAAAAAAGGCTTGGAGTCACGGCACATGACATATATGGTCTGAGTGAGATTATGGGTCCCGGTGTTGCCGGTGACTGCAGGTTTCATACGGGTCTTCATGTCAGCGAGGATCATTTCCTGCCTGAAATTATCTCGCCTGAAACATATGATGCGGTGGCAGACGGTCAGACAGGCGAGCTGGTATTTACCACACTCACAAAAGAGGCATTACCGCTGATTCGTTACAGAACAAAGGATTTGACCAGTATTACGCACGAAAAATGTGAGTGCGGACGTACAACAGCCAGACTTTCGAAGTTTGTCGGAAGATCGGATGACATGCTTATTATCCGCGGCGTAAATGTATTCCCTTCACAGGTAGAAGCAGCACTTCTTGAGATGGGAGAGGTCAGCCCCAACTATATGATGATAGTTGACCGTGTGGGCAATCTGGATACGCTGGAGGTTCTTGTTGAGGTTGACGAGAAGTTCTTCTCCGACGAGATAAAACAGCTTGAAGGACTGACAAAGAAGATTACTCATGTGCTTCAGCAGGCACTTCTGATAGCTCCGAAGGTTAAGCTGGTTGAACCGAAGACTCTCGAACGCAGTGAAGGCAAAGCAGTGCGTGTTATAGATAAGCGTAAGCTGGTATAAGGTTACTGTTTATCACTGGTTTGAATAAGCGGGAACAGTAACAATATTTCAGTAACAGAAACATAAATGTAGGGGGTGCAGACGATGATTATAAAGCAGGTTTCGGTATTTATCGAAAATAAAGAAGGCAGAATTCTGGATATTACCAGAGTTTTAAAGGAAAATGACATCGATATAAAGACACTCAGCCTGGCTGATACGACCGAATACGGAATGATCAGACTGATTGTTTCTGACTGTGAAAAGGCGAAAGCGGTTCTTAAGGCAGAAGGTTTTCCTGTCAGCATTACCGATGTGGTAGCTGTAAAGGCAGAAGGACGTGTAGGTTTCCTTCACGATATGCTTGTAAAAATGAAAAAAGCTCTATCAAATATTGAGTATATGTATACGCTTCCGGGTGAAGACGGGATACCGGTTGTTATTCTGAAGGTTTCCAACCCTGAAGAGGTAGACAGGCTTTTATAAAGAAAGCCTGTAACCGATGCATATATCGTGAGAAACCATTGTTCACCATCGGTTAAAACGGATATACGGTGATTTTGTTCATTGACCGTGACATAATATTTGGCAGTGGATGTGTTTCATGGTTGTTATTCACAGTCCGTCACAATCGAATATACAAGCCATGTCTGCTGTTTCACAGCGCGCATGGCTTATTTTTTTACTTTATAGGAAATTACGTCCTATAAAGTAAAAAACACTCCGCGAGGATGCGCACGCTTTTGCAGCGGCATTTTGTCGCTAACGCGACGCAAAAGCGGCGCAGCATGTCGCAAGCGACATATTTTCTTAATGTTTTCTGCTTACTTCAGAAAAAAAATAAAACAGCCGATATAGCCAATGACAGGGGGAATTCAATCATGAATATTTCGGAAATATACGGTGATATGGCTGCCAGACCGGCAGATTTGAAAATCAGCACGCAGGAGAGCGGAGCAGATTCGTGGTTTCGTGCGGGAGCCATACTTGAAGGTGTGGTGACTAAACTCGGAGCGGAAACAACGACGGTATCCTTTGGAAGAAATAATGGGGATGCGGCCGTTTCTTCTGTTGTGACGGAAAAAAAGGATATTGATTTCCCAAAGGAACAGGTAAAGGATGCTTATGTGGGTGAAAAACGCCATTATGAAGTCGTTTCATCGGGGAAAGGACAGGTGAAGCTGAAGGAGTTGAAAAATGGCGGAGGAGGCAGATTCGGGATATCACCGGCAATTTCTGTGGTGGAAGGGAATGCTGCGCAGGTTCTGGAGACCCTGTCGGAGAATACCGGAATTGCACCAAAGGAGAGTACTGACTCGCTGAAGCGGCTGACGGACGAGGACTATTCCAAAATGGATGAGGAAGGTTTTTCACTCGAAAAGTATAAATCAGAGCGTCTTGAGCGTGCCATGGAGCGAATAAAGGCAGGACGTGCGGTGAAGGAGGCTATGATTGATGAAGCCGTGGCAACCGGACGTAAAAGGACAGAGGATATAAAAAATATATCTGAAGGAGGCGCTTCTTCGGACGGAACCCGAAGGAGGATAGTTGAAGCACTGAAAAATGCTGATTTGCCGGTTACCGAGGAAAATATAGCGGGAGTTCTTGCGGCTGCTGATATGATGAAAAATTCGGGACCGCTGAATGACAATTCAATGGCATATATTTTGAAAAACAATCTTGACCCGAGTATAGACAATGTCTATAAATCCATGTACACCGGGACATATACCACGAAGAAAATTCCCGAATCGGCGTGGAAGGATATGACAAACAGTGTGGAGCGTGTGCTTTGGCAGGCGAAGGAGCTTATTGATGTCGAGGATAAAGAGGATGCGGAGATATCATCGATGACTTACGGAGCCGAGAAAGCAGTGCAGGGACTGCTCGGCGAACAACCGCATATGCCGCTGATGAAGGATGCCAGATGGATGATGGAGCATGATATTCCCGTTACGCCTGAGATGATGGTAAAAAAACTGCGACTTACCGAATTTTCCGTCAAAATGGAACAGATGAGTGACGATGAAAAACGGAATATCGCTATTCAGGCGTCAGTCAAGGCTTTATCGAACGACAAAATGCCGACTGACGGACTTGTTCTTGACCGTGATGCGGCTCATGAAAAATCGATATATAATGTGGTGTCGGGGGTTCTGAGACATACGGCCATGATATCGGATATGGCGGTCAGATATGTGGCGAGGGGAGGTCGGAGCAATTCCGGATCGGTTAATAATACTGAGGATATTTCTATCAGGATTCTTTCAGAAGCAGAGGAAATTCTGGAGGATTCGCCCGAGGTCGCTTCGGCTGTTGCGGGCGATCCCATGACTGCCGATGAAATAGGGGTGAAGCTCAGACTTGAGGAGATACGGCTGAAGCTTACGCTTGAATCCGGGCGACGTCTCATGGCAAAGGGAATCGATCTGGCAAATGAAGGTCTGGGCAGGATAGTTTCGGGACTTCGTGAATTGGAGAAGGATTATTACAGAGCACTTCGTGAAGAGGTCGGAGTATCCGGGAATATAGAAGGAACGGACGAGATATTCAGCGAGGACGAAGAAATCGAAATTGCGGCAGAAACCGATTCGGGAATAAAGAGTATTAAAAATGCACCGGCAGGTTTTGTCGGAGCCACATTTGCCGGACGAAACGTAATGACGCTCAGAGAATTGAGCAGGCAGGCAGCTGCGATGAGAGACAGGGTACTGGCTGATAATTCTGATGCTTTTACGGAAAAGGTTGAAATCAGGGGCAGTATAAACAGTGCACTTGATTATTATGAAGCTTCTGCTACTCAGGTACGCGGTGATCTGGGAGACAGTATGGGGAAAGCCTTCGGAAACATTGACAGCCTGATAGAGGATGCGGGAGTCACAGTGACTGATGCGTCACGCAGAGCGGTCAGAATTCTCGGCTATAACAGTATGCCGGTCACAAAGGAAAATATTGAGGGCATTAAGGCATATGATGCTACACTCAGAAGTCTGACATCAAAGATGACACCTCCGGTGGTTATGTCCATGATCAGAAACGGCATTAACCCTCTGGACAGAACAGCGGCAGAGCTCGAGAAAGAAGCTGACAGAATTACAAAGGAATACGCTGTCGGCCCGGAGAAGAAGTACAGTGAATTTCTGGTTGACATGGAAGAAAACGGCGGTATTTCGGATACGGAGAGACAGGCGTACATTGGTATATACCGACTTTTATATACGGCGGAAAAGTCGGAAGGAGCGGCAATAGGAGCTCTTTTTAAGTCAGGAATGGAGCTGAATCTCAGAAATCTCCTGACAGAAGCCAGGACAATGGCGACGCATATAGACGCGTCGGCGGATGATGTGTCGGAGATTAGGAGTTCTTCGTATACAAATTCAATCAGCAGTCAGATAGAAAATGCATTCGTGAAGCTTGGTGAATCAGAGGTATACGATTATAACCTGCGGCTTGCGGAGGGTATACTTGACAGGACTTCATCGTCCGTATGGCAAAATATGCTTCAGGGTGAAAATATTGAGAATTTGTCGCTTGAACAGCTTTCGGAAAAGCTGAATTCTGCCGATAATATCATTAGCAGCGGTGCGGCATCACAGCTGAGAAATCTGATGACGACAAGCACGGGAACAAAAAAATTCCTGAAAGCTTTCGGAGTGGACGACAGCTATACCAATATTCTTGCGGCGGAAGCGGAATTTGAAGCGGATGATGTCGGAGGTTCGGTACTTGGTTCGATTTCAAAGGATGAGCTGTTGAATGCACTTGACGGTAAAGAAGGAGCCGACAGCCTGCTGGAAGAGAGAATAACGGCTGCGGAAAATGGAATAGGAGCGAGCTTCCTGAACGGACCGGACGGAGCCACGGCCAGAAGCCTGACCGAACAGCTGGACAGAATAGGACTTATAAAGAAGCTTGGCGAAGGCGGACAGTATCGTTTTATGATGGAAAATGAAAACGGAATTCCTGCCAAGATAAATTTGACAATTATCAGTAATACGGGTGATGCCGGGACGGTGAGCATGCAGCTGACAACGGACACATACACGGTGAAGGCGGATCTTCATCTGACCGTGATGCTGAATGAATACGGGGCGGGTGCCATAAGCGGAAGACACTACAAAAATGCGGTAACCGGTGCGGTAACCGGTGATAATGTTACCGGTATGGCTGAGCTTGAAAAGCCGATGCTGAGCTTTGTGAATTCATTAAATGGCATGGGATACAACACCGACGGAATATCTCTCAGAACCACTTACGAAAGCAGCAGCAGATTTAACGGGCATGTGGCGCAGACAAAGACCGCCGCAAATCCCGGGGGAGGACATTCGGGTTCGACAAATGCTCTGTACCGTATAGCGAAGAATTTTGTTGCGGCATTTGCATAAAAAGAATCGGAATTTTCACCGGACACTGTTGTTCATAACAGGATTTATAAATGGATTTGTAAATTGTGCATGGATGCACAGGATGAGAGGAAAAGAATATGCGTATCAATCACAACATTTCTGCAATGCAGACAAACGCTAACATGAGGAAGACCGGGAAGGCTCTGGATAAGGCGCTGGAGAGGCTTTCCTCAGGCTACAAGATTAACTCGGCATCGGATGATGCGGCCGGTATGGCTATATCGAGAAAGATGAAAACGCAGATTGAAGGTCTCGAACGTGCTTCCATGAATGCTTCGGACGGAATTTCTGTTATTCAGACCGCTGAAGGAGCGCTGAACGAAGTATCGGGAATGTTGCAGAGAATGCGCCAGCTTTCGGTTCAGGCGGCCAACGGAACCAATACCACAGATGACCGTGTGGCAATTCAGCAGGAAATAACCCAGCTGACAAGCGAAATCCAGCGTATTTCAGAGACAACGGAATTTAATACAAAGCCCCTTCTTGACGGAAATATCGATAATAATTCATATACTGACAATACCGGAGTTGAGATTATCTACAGTTCGGAAAATGTTCCCTGTCTGGAGTACGGAATCGAGGTTACTCAGGATCCCCGTCAGGCTGTGATTCAGGCGGCAACACCTATGTTTGATGAAATCGGAGAAGGCGAGGGCGGATCTATTACGATTAACGGCTCGTCAATCTTTTTTCGTGAAGGTGAATCTCTGGAACAGTGCTTTACGACTTTGAGAAATTCCTGTGACAGAATGGGAATCAAGGCCTTTTTCGGTGACGGACCCGACAGTGACGGACCTTCGGATACGGCAGGCTATGAAGAAATGCCGATTGGTGAAGGCGATTTGATATTTATGACGAAGGGGTTCGGATCTTCCGAGAAAATCAGCATCCAGTGCAACAATCCGGCATTGGCGGATTTATTCGGACTGAGCACCGATACCGTAAATGCAAAGGGTGTGGATGCCAAGATTTCGCTTGGTGCGAACTTCAGTACCACCGCGACCGCAACAAGTGAGGGCGATATTGTTTATGTAAGGGACAGCAATGATTTTGAACTGAGATTTCAGATAAAGCCCGGTGTGGCAGAGACTGATTTTACGGATGCATCCGGTGACGGCAGTGTTGATGCCGATGCTTCGGGCGGCGTAGATACAGAGGTGAAGGCAACTCTTCTGTCAGCCGGAACGATGTTTCTTCAGGTAGGTTCTAATGAAGATCAGACTCTCGAGGTAAAAATACCGAGAACAGATCCGGTTACGCTTGGCATAGCTTCTGTAAATGTATGCACACAGGAGGGCGCAGACAGGGCGATTACCCTGTTTGACAATGCGGTAAATGCCGTGTCGTCGCTTCGTGCTAAGCTTGGTGCATACCAGAACAGACTTGAGCATTCTATATCGAACCTTGAGACATCGAGTCTGAATATGACAGAATCCATGTCACGTATCGAGGATGTGGATATGGCTGAGGAAATGACTGTATATACGCAGCAGTCGGTTCTTGACCAGGCCGGCAGTGCTATGCTGGCTCAGGCGAATGAGAGACCTCAGAATATACTGACACTTTTGAACGGTTGATTCGACCCGGGAAGAAAAGCGGCAAGGATATGGGATTTTTGAAACCGGCTACCGAAATGGGGAATGAGGTCGGGAAACGGAAAAGGACTGAATCCGGAGCTTTGCCCTGTGAATAGAAACCGAGAAGAAGAGAAGAAAAGCAGAAGAGACGAAACTCGGGAAGTCGGTACATGAGAGGATTTTGCGGGAGGCATATGGATAAAGAGAGACAGAAGGGATTTGCAAGAAGAGTGTCGCAGGCAAACAGAACCGAGCTTGTAGTAGTGACATATGATATTATACTGGAATATATGGCTGATGCAAGGACAGCGGTCGAAAAAGGTGATACAGATGAATTCAGACTGTGTCTGAAGCAGGCACAGCGATTTCTCAGCGAGATGATGAGGTCTCTTGATTTTCGTGAGGAGCTTTCACTTCGACTTATGCAGCTGTACGAGTATGTTCAGCGCCAGCTTGTGGCAAGTGAAATGCGAGGTGAGCCGGTGAATCTCGAAAGTGCATTCAGTGTTATTTCGGGTTTGAGAAAATCGTTTCACGAGATAGCCGGCAGGGATGATTCGGGCTGCGTGATGGAAAATTCTCAGCAGATATACGCCGGGCTGACATACGGGAGAGGTATTCTGAATGAGGCCGATGTAAATCCCGCTGCATCAAAGAGAGGATATCTGGTGTAACGGTAACACGTAAAAAAAAGCGTGTATCAAATGTATTTGCAGAGCATTTGATACACGTTTTTTTGCAGCGGTATTTTGCCGCTGAAGCGACACAGCATGTCGCAAGCGATATACTTTCTTATTACTGTTATTTTGGTTGTTTGCAGATGGGACGGTTCCGGTTTCGGTTATTATTTAAGTCCGGCTGTGAGCTTTGATATTTTTATCGTATAGGTTTTGTCTGCTGACATGATGAGCAAGTATTTTCCCATTGTATCAAAATCAACAAATTCTTCTTCACCACAGGGAAGCTGGACACGTACTAATCCGTCAAAGTCTGTTTTTGTCATATAGAGATATCCGTCAGCCGTAAAAAAGGATAAGTCGTTTTTATAAGCAAAATTATTTTTTCCATCCGCGACAGTAAACGGCAGCTTTACTTTTTCCAGTCTGCCGTCACCGAAAATGCGATACGACTCATTTTCAAGGTTTACCAGCATTTCTGAATATTTTAAGCCTTCCTTTTTATTTTCCTTAAGCAAGAAGATGCAGTCTGAAATAATTTCATCTGTGGGAAGCAGTGCCTCAAAGCCGGTATTTCCTTTCTCCGATACAGATTTTATCTGCTGACCGTCGTTAGTGTATCCTACAGTAAGCGAGGCCCGGCGAAGGTCTATTGCATAATAGGGGACGTCTGTCTTTACTAATTTACTCCATTTTTTTCCGTTTGCAGAAGATGAGGTATAGGTTTCACCAACAGTATCCATATTTGGGTAAAGCGACAGATTTTGAATAACCTTATCTGATTCAAATTTATAGCCGCAGATCATACCGATGCTGTTAAAGTCCTTAAGATCGGTGCTGATGTGTTCGTTCAGTCTGACAGGCTTCATATTTTTCAGTGATTTTCCGTAAAAGCCTGTAATGCAGTCAATATCGTATCCTGAAGGGATTTCTTCATCGGCAGAATATTCAGCCCAAATATGTGTGTCCAAAGCCACGTAAAATGTGCCGTTGATTTTCTCAATATACGGATAGCCCACAGAATATGTCAAATCGTCATAATTAAATATATCAGAAGGACAATATGATGCTTCTCCAATATTGTAAAAAGTATATTTTTCACAGTTTTTTGTTACCGCCACAAAAACATTCTTTGTTTTGGGAACATCTTTTTCTGTGTGTTCATAATAGGTACCGGTTAAGTAGAATTTTTTATCGGCATATATAACATAATCAATGCTTACGTCATCATTTTCCGTGAGGCTGAAATGTTCCTTTACAAGAGATTCCAAATCTATCTGTCTGAAGCTTTTCTTTTCGGTTGCATAATATACTTCTTCACCCTTGTCAGATATGACAAGACCTATGTAGCAGCCGTTTCCTGTGGCAGAAGAGTAAATGCTTTCGATTTTTGAAGTATTATCCACGTTTGTAAACTTAATCTTTTTTTCGATATCTTTTACCGTAATTTCGGAAATGGTATCTGTTTCCTTCCCTTTTGCCGTTTTTTCTTTTGCATAAGCAGGAACACTGCTAAAAAGCAGAACCGATGCAATGCAAATCAGTACACAAATAATTTTTTTCATAGTGAAGCCTCCTGTCGTTTTTTTTATATTGGTTTCTGTTCAAAATCGGGAATATTGAGTGACCGGATAAGTTCTTTTCGGAAATGCGGTCATCATTGTCCGGACTTTGATTGTCTGATGTCTGAATTATACGACCTGTAAGGAAAGATTCGGTTAGCAAAACAGTTGAGAAAGAGTTGAGATTAGCAGTCACCGTTCTGCGGGAGCTGACAGTGCGGAGGCAGAAGAAACTTATTTAAAATGATGTTTTTTTATTTGTTTGGGGGACAGTGTTGTAGTATAATTACAAAAGGTGCGGTAGCGAAGAATGAGGGGATGGTATAAAAAGAAGGTACTACACAAATTCAGTGTCCAATGTTATGGGTACATTATACGGTTAATATCTTTTGACATTCACATTCGGGATTGCAGACAATCGGAGGCGGTGAATATGCTTGTAAAATATTTGAATGAAAACTGGACAATGAAGCAGGTGGGAACCGAAGAGGAATACAGTACTGCGGTTCCGACGAGTGTATATAATGATTTGATAAATAATGGCATACTTGAAGACCCATATTACAGGGACAATGAGCTAAAGGCTTTGAAGGCGGTTGAAAATGATTTCAGTTACAGTACTGTTTTTGAAGCGGGCGGGATAGGAGAGTGTGACAGGGTTCTTCTTGTATTTGAAGGCATTGACACTCTGGCAGATATTTATCTGAACGATTCGTGGCTTGCAGCGGTCAACAATATGCACAGGATCTGGGAGTTTGACATACAAGAATATCTGCAGCCCAAAAACAGGCTGACGGTTGTGCTTCATTCACCGACAAAATTTATCAGGGAAGAAAATGAAAAGAATCCTATTCTCGGGCAGGAGGATGCCATGAAGGGAATGGCATATCTTCGTAAGGCACACTGCATGTTCGGATGGGACTGGGGTCCCAGACTGCCCGATGAGGGTATATGGAAACCTGTTAAACTGGTAGGGTATAATGAAGCCCGTATTGACGGAGTGTATGTTCATCAGGTGCACAGGGACGGCAGAGTAGGACTGTTTTTTGATGTGGATATTGACAGAATCGGTCAGGAACATATCAGAAGATTCGGAAGGGATGAGGACAGGCTTCGCGGGCTTTGCCTCAGCGGACGTCTCATTCTGCCTTGCGGATGCGAGAGAGTTCTTACCCATGATGATATTTTGAATGGAATTGAAATTGAAAATCCGAAATTATGGTGGCCGAACGGGCTCGGAAATCAGCCTCTTTATACGATTGAAATCGGGCTGTTCGGAAATGTGAGAGATAACCGGAATGCGGAAGATTGTGGAAATGACAGTGCCTGCGGAACATCGGAGGAATTGCCACAGGGCGGCTGCGGAACATCGGAGGAATTGCCACAGGGCGGTTGCGGAACATCGGAGAAGTTGCCACAGGGCGGTTGCGGAACATCGGGGGAGTTGCCACAGAGTGCTTGCGAAACATCGAAGAAGCTGCCACAGGGCGACTGCGGAACATCGGAGGAATTGCCACAGAGTGCCTGCGGAAACGGAAGCAGAAATTTCGGTGCCGATGGGAAAATTCTTCTTGACACATGGTCAAAGAGAATCGGCCTTCGTACCATGACCATGCATCGTGAGAAGGACCGATTCGGGGAGTCATTTTATCACGAGGTCAACGGAAAGAGCGTGTTTGCAATGGGTGCCGATTACATTCCGGAGGATAATATTCTGGCGCGTACAAACAGGGAACGGACCTACAACCTGCTGCGTCAGGCTAAAAATGCTAACCATAATAGCGTGCGTGTATGGGGCGGCGGGCATTATCCAGAAGACTGGTTTTATGATGCCTGTGATGAACTCGGTCTTATGGTTTGGCAGGACTTTATGTTTGCCTGTGCGGTCTATAATCTCACGGAGGAATTTGAGGAGAATATTAAGGCGGAATTTGTCGACAATATCAAGCGAATACGCAATCACGCATCTCTCGGTCTCTGGTGCGGCAATAACGAGATGGAAATGTTTGTCATGCAGGGTACGTGGGTAAACAGACATTCTCAGAAGAGTGATTATATAAAGATGTATGAATATATTATTCCAAAGGTATTGAAGGAATATGACCCGGACACCTTTTACTGGCCTGCCAGTCCTTCATCGGGAGGAGCATTCGATGAGCCGAATGCCGAAAACCGGGGTGATGTTCATTACTGGGATGTATGGCACGGAAGCAGACCAATTACGGAATATCGAAAATTTTACTTCAGATATGTGTCTGAGTTTGGGTTTCAGTCGTTCCCGTCGTTGAAAACCTGCGAAAGCTTTACGGAGCCTGCGGACAGGAATATTTTTTCATATGTGATGGAAAAGCATCAGAGAAATTCTGTGGCAAACGGCAAAATCATGAATTACATGGAGCAGACCTTCCTGTATCCGACGTCCTTTGACACGGTGCTTTATGCGTCGCAGCTGCTTCAGGCGGAAGCCATGAGATACGGCGTCGAGCATTTCAGACGAAACAGGGGAAGATGCATGGGAGCTGTGGTATGGCAGCTGAATGACTGCTGGCCTGTGGCAAGCTGGTCATCGATTGATTATTACGGGCGTTGGAAGGCACTTCATTATTATGAAAAAAGGTTTTTTGCACCTGTTATGATATCCTGTGCCGAGGAAGGAGTTTTGACGCAGGATACGAACCCGAATGCGGAGCCTTATGAGGTAAAGAAATCCATACAGCTTAATGTAGCCAATGAATCGCTTAAAGACGAAGAACTTACGGTCAGATGGGAGCTTCGTGATGCGAAAGCAGATATTGTCCGTTGCGGAGAAGAGAGCATTGCTGTACATGCACAGACCTCAGTATGGCTGAAGCGTGAGGCTATGCAGGATGCGTCGCTTTATGACAATTATGTGAGCTACAGCTGTTTGCGAGGAAATGAGACGGTTTCATCGGGTACGGTTCTGTTTACGGCACCGAAGCAGTTCAGATTTGTTGATCCTGAGCTTTGCGTGTATGCGGACGGCGATGAAATTGTCGTTAAGGCAAATGCATATGCCAGGTCTGTGGAAATCCTCAACGAGGACGATACAATGCTTCTTGACGACAATTATTTTGACATGAACGCGGGCGAGAAGAGAGTGAAGGTTGTTAAAGGAAAGCCTGTGGGGCTGAAGGTCAGAAGCGTTTATGATATCCGTTAATTGCGGGACAATGAGCCGGAATGCGTTGGACAAAACCGGAGCTGCGGGCAGAAAATCTTCGGGAGTCTGCATGCGGAACAATGAGCCGGAATGCATTGGACGAAACCGGAGCTGCGGGCAGAAAATCTTCGGGAGTCTGTTTGCGGAACAATGAGCCGGATTTCAAGACATAACAGTAGCAGAATCAGCGAAAATTCGGAGAGGATGTTATGGACAGAAGGTATATTTACGGAACAGCTGAGAACAGAGATTTTTTAAAAGGAATGACGAATGAGCTGCTTGAGTTTGGGAGGCGCTTTCCGTCACCGGGAGGGTCTTCGTATTATCTTGGTGATGATGGAGAACCCCAGACAGACAGAAACAGGGAGACCTGGATTACTTCGAGAATGATACATGTGTACAGCATTGGAAGTATGCTGTTCAGAGGTGTATCGGAAGACAGGTCGGCTGAATACAGAGCGTTGGCGGAGCAGGGTTTTAACGGACTTACAAATGAATTACAGGACAGAGAAAACGGCGGATGGTATGCCGGTCTGACTCCGGAAGGCGGCATTGTGCCGGGCAAACAGTGTTATGCACATGCCTTTGTAATTCTGGCAGCAGCATCTGCTACGGCGGCGGGAATTCCGGGAGCTGACAGTTTTCTTGATAACGCACTGAATATATATGACAGATATTTTTGGAGTGAAGCTGACGGACTGGCATATGATAACAGAAGTACAGACATGAAGCAGCTTGATTCTTATCGAGGGCTGAATGCCAATATGCACACTGTCGAGGCGTTTCTGGCTGTGGCGGATATTACGGGACGCACAGAATATCTTGAACGCGCAGCCGGTACTATAGAGCATGTTATTGTCTGGGCGGAAAAAAACTGCTACAGGCTTCCTGAGCATTTCAATGAAAAATGGGAACCTGATTACGATTGCAACAGGGATAAACCGGACGATCGTTTTAAGCCTTACGGAGCTACTCCGGGACATGGGATTGAATGGGCGAGACTGATAGCTCAGTGGGCGCAGAGCCGATATAAAGCTGCTGAATATGATGATGGTGAACAGGCTGTAAAGAGCGGGTTTAACAGGTATATCCATGCGGCGGAAATGCTTTATAACAGAGCTGTGTGTGATGCCTGGAATGCTGACGGTGAACCGGGTATTGTATATACTACCGACTGGACCGGGCGCCCTGTCGTACACGACAGAATGCACTGGACACTGGCGGAAGCAATAAATACCTCTTCGGTTCTGTTCAGAATCACGGGGAAGGATAACTATTCAAATGATTATTCCGAATTCATGAAGTATCTTGATGAAAAGGTTCGTGACAGGGTTAACGGTTCGTGGTTTCATCAGATGGACAGGAAAAACAGGGTTATAGGTACGGTATGGTCCGGCAAATCTGATTTATATCATGCTTTTCAGGCTACGCTGATTCCATATCTTCGTACAGATTTGTCTATTGCCGAGGCAGTGAGAGAGAAAACGTACAGCACAGAAGCTGAGTCCGGGGGTCGGAGTACAGATGCCGGAAAAGGAAGTGACGCGAAAGACGGAAAAACGCATGAGTCCGGGGGTCGGAGTACAGACGCCGGAAAAGGCAATGACGTGAAAGACGGAAAAACGCATGAGTCCGAGTGTCAGAGTACAGATGCCGGAAAAGGCAGTGACGCGGACGTTAAAAACATGAATACGGATGTGGTTGCGTTTGGCGAGTTGTTGATAGATTTTACAGAAAACGGAAATAACGAGAGCGGCAATCCGGTGCTTACGGCAAATCCCGGAGGAGCTCCCTGCAATGTGCTGGCTATGCTGTCAAAACTTGGAAAAAGAACGGCATTTATCGGCAAGGTAGGAAAAGATTCATTTGGCGATTTTTTATGTGACACGGTAGAAAAATGTGGTATAATTACAAAGGGTCTGCTGAGAGATGAGCATGTGCCCACTACGCTGGCATTTGTTCATACGGCATCGGACGGGGACAGAAGTTTTTCCTTTTACAGGAATCCCGGTGCAGATATGATGATTGACAGGAGTGACATAGACTTCTCATTAATCAGGGGATGCAGGCTGTTTCATTTTGGAACCCTGTCAATGACGCATTCTTCGGTTGAGGATGCAACACGGGCCGCTGTTGACTGCGCGCGTTCAGAGGGAAAACTTATTTCCTTTGACCCGAATTACAGACCGCTTCTCTGGGACAACGAGGAGCATGCGAAGGCCATGATGGCATATGGTTTCGGGGTCTGTGATATCCTGAAAATAGCTGATGATGAAATCACGTTTTTTACCGGGTGTGATAATATTGATAATGCAATTGATTCCTTTGTAAAGAAATATCCTAACATCGGACTTATCTGTGTCACACTGGGAAAAGAAGGCAGTATCGGTATTACGAAGGAACACAGGGTAAAGGCTGAGCCTTATATTACAGGGAGGACAATTGAGACGACGGGTGCAGGGGATACATTTATGGCCTGTGTTCTTAATTATGTGCTGGAGCATGACGGTTATCGGACTGCATCGGAGAACATAAACGGTAAAGCAGCGGTGACCTGTGAAAGAGTCTCCGATATATTTGCGCACCTGTCGGCGGATGATTTGAGCGAGATGCTGAAGTTTGCCAATACAGCAGCGTCCATTATCACCACGAGAAAAGGAGCGCTAAAGGTAATGCCGGAGCGGAGTGAAATCGAAAGAGTTCTTCTTTCGGTCGGGCTTTGAACACGGACAGGACTTACGGCTGTACAATCAGGGTTTTGACGGAACCGGAGAAGACGTGTGAATAGTAACGTCGAACAGGGCATATAAACTGTAACTGCAGTTTAGGAAAGGATTGCATGGATATACGGGTTGGAGACAGAGTAAAACTGAAAAAACAGCATCCGTGCGGAGCTTATGAGTGGGATGTTTTGAGAATCGGTATCGATTTCAGACTTCAGTGCACGGGATGTGGACATATGATAATGATTCCGCGAACACAGGCTGAAAAAAATATAAAGCAAATAATTAAACAGGAGGAAAAAAAGTGAAAAAGCTGTTTGGAAAAATAAAGTATGTGCTTGCTATTGCATTGCTTCTGGTAGGATTTTCAATGACAACAACAGATGCGTATGCGGCAAAAATCAGTATGAACAAAACTGAAAGCAGGATTTATGAAGATCGTACCGTGAAGCTTGCGCTGTCGGGTGTAACGGAGGGCATTAAGTGGTCTTCGCGTAATCCTGAGATAGCGAAGGTTAGCAAAAAAGGAAAGGTTACCGGCGTTTCAGAGGGCCAGACTGTGATTACCGCAAAATACAACGGCAAAAAGTATAAATGCACGGTTACGGTTACTAAGCCTTTTATCAATATCAAAGAAAAGAACGTCGAGATAGACGAGACCTTCAAAATAAAGGTCAAGGGTGCGACCGTTACGAAGTATGCGTCATCCGATGAACAGATAGCTACGGTTGATTCGACAGGCTGTGTTAAAGCTGTGGGTGCAGGAGCTGCCGTGATATCGGCGGAGACTGCAAAGGGCAGAAAATTCAACTGCTACCTGACTGTAAATCCTCATGTTCATACCATTATAGTAAATAATGGTAAAAAACCCAAATGTACGACGGATGGATATACTGATAGCGAGTATTGTGCCACATGCGGAGAGGAGCTGGTAAAATCGGTTGCTCTGAGGGCATTGGGTCACAATTATGAAAACGGTGTTTGCACCAGATGCGGGCAGGCTGAGCCTATTTCGGAGATTCATACTCATACTTTTGCAGTAATACCTGCTGTTGAACCGACCTGTACGACTGACGGAACAAGTGAGTGCGTGTACTGTTCAGAATGCGAGACGGTATTTCTTCCGAAGAAGCCGGTAGCAAAGCTTGGACACAGCCTTGTGAACGGAGACTGTACCAGGTGTGGGGTTCATGTGCATAAAGAACTGGTATTTCCGGCAGTTGCAGTTACCTGCTTTGCGGACGGAACCTCTGAGTGGTCAATGTGTGAGTACTGCGGAGAGATATTAAAGCCCATGCAGACTACTAAAGCGCCGGGAGAGCATTCATTCGGTGCTGACGGACTTTGCGTGAGATGCGGTTCGGATAAATACGGACATATACATGACTGGGAAATATTGAAGTATGTAAAGCCTTCATGTGAGGATCCGGGACTTACAGAGGGCAGATATTGCAAAACATGCTCAGCCAGACTGGAGCAGCAGTTCCTTATGCCTACCGGACATAACTTCAAGGATGGTAAATGCACAGTGTGCGGAAAAAAAGAAACACCGTAAACAATGACGATTTGGTAAGGATAATAGTAGAAGTCACGAAAATTAACGGCATGTTTTAGAAATGAAAATGCTGTATTTTCAAGGAAACAAAACATATCGTTTATTATCGTGGGTTCTACCGGAGCGGGAGCTGTATGACGGAGAATATTGTGCAATCGTTATGGATAAAGATGGGTTTCAGCTACGAAAAAGTGAATGACCGCACAGCAGGCAGGGCTTATGAATTTGTTTGGGACGGACTGCAAACACCCTAACCTTTATACGGATTTTTGATAGCCGGTGGCGTGAGAAGATAAGGGAGAAAAATGTATATTTTTATTTCATATTCATCAAAGAATACTGATGAGGCAACAAATGCATGTAAGAAACTGGAAAAAGCAGGACAGAAGTGTTTCCTGGCTTATCGTGACATTGCCGGCGGTTCTGTTTATGCCGAGGAGCTTGTAAATGCAATAGACAAATCGAATGCCATGCTGCTTCTTTTGTCGGAGGGTGCCAATGAATCTCCGCATGTTCTTCGTGAAGTGGAGAGGGCATGCAGCAAGAATATTCCAATTATCGTATATAAGCTTGAGGATGTTGTTCTCTCAAAAAGTCTGGAGTATTTCCTTATGACACATCAGTGGGTGACAAAGGACGATGATGACGAAAGACTTATAGGAGTATTCGGGATTCTTGAAAAGAGATTCCGGGAATCTGAAAGCAGTAAACATGAAGGCGAAAAAGCTGAGGACGGCAAAACAGGAGATGGTAAAGCTGAAAGCGATAAAACAGTGAAAGAGAATGGTAATGTCGAGAGCATAAAAGTTGCCACCAAAATGACATCAGTAAACAAAGCAGCCGGACCTGATGCGATAAATGCCGGAAAAGGAAAATCAAAGCAGAATGATGATGGAGAGGATTCCAATGCGCTCCGGGGAAAAGATCGTTTTGTAATAACAAAACGTACCTTGTATATCCTGACAATTACAGGTATATTGCTTATCGCGGCCGTTGTTATACTGATAATTGCTGTATCAAAAACCGGGAATGACGAATCTGCGGGAGTGACGGATTCCGGTATTGTTGTCGGTGAAGCATTGAATGCGGAAAAATCATCAGACACTGACGTGATGCCTGTCGACTATGAGGGAAGCGAATCGGGAACGAACGATGCCGAGGTAAAGGACGCCGTAGAGAAGGATTCGGAGGGAAGCGGAACGGGAACGAACGATGCCGAGGTAAAGGACGCCGTAGAGAAGGATTCGGAGGGAAGCGAATCGGGAACGAACGATGCCGAGGTAAAGGACGCCGGAGAGAAAGATTCTGATGGAAGCGAATCGGGAACGAACGATGCCGAGGTAAAGGACGCCGGAGAGAAGGATTCTGAGGGAAGCGGAATGGGAACGAACGATGCCGAGGTAAAGGACGCCGGAGAAAAGGATTCGGAGGGAAGCGGAACGAACGCTGCCGAGGTAAAGGACGCCGGAGAAAAGGATTCCGGTGAAAGTATGCCGGTTTCAGAGCTTTCAGGGAAAGTTCGTGAAATGAAGCCGGGAGATTGCATTACTATCGGAAGCTATCGCGATGAGCCTATCGAATGGGTAGTGTTGCATAGGAATGATGATGGAAGTACCATCCTTATTTCAAAGGATATTCTGTGTCTGAAGATGTTTGACGCACCGGAAAGCGGCGAGTACGGAACCTGCACCGATGAGGCACTGTTAAACGGTGAGACGGCCTTGGACTGTACTTACTGGACAAACAGCAAGGCTGAGAAGTACGGGGCGGAAGCACTTATCGAGGCTTATGGAAACAACGACTGGTCAGTTTCAAATATAAGATGCTGGCTTAATGCAGACCGAAATCTGGTTCATTACGAGGACAGCGCGCCGGGAAAAGTTTTTCCGGGCGAAAACTGGTCCGGCTACAGTGACGAAAAAGGATTTTTGAAGAATTTTACGGACGAGGAAAAGAGTGCTCTGTCAGAGTATTCGTACACTTATGTAAACAGTATAACCGGTGAGAAAAAAGAGCTTCACGATAGGGTTTTTCTGCTGTCCGAGAAGGAGCTTGACTGGTTCTTCAGTGAGGACATTTCGCCTCTCGCGAAGGTTTTTGAAAGCGTACTTGAGGATGATTATGAGAAGAATTATGAGAATTATAACAACAACGGTTATTTTTTCTGGTGGTTGAGAGACGGTTCAAAGAAAGCTGCATGCATGAACAGATTTGTTTCAAACAGTCTAGATGAGCTTGTGTTTGAATATTTAAGCAGTTATTACGGATATGGCGGAATACGTCCCTGCATCTGCATAAAATGATGATGCGGTACCGGCATTAAAGAACAGTATTTTTGTGCAAGTCAGACTGTGTCGTGTATCAGAGAACAGTATTTTTGTGCAAGACAGACTGTGGCGGGTATCAGAGAACAGTATTTTTGTGCGAGACAGACTGTGATTAGTAATGATGAACAAACAGGAAAAGACACAAAATGTTGAGGACGAATAGCAAACAGCCGAGGTGGTAACCTATCGTTACTGCCTCGGCTGAAATCGTTATTGATATAGCACTGTTCATAGTTTGGAAAACACATATTCGTAAGCCCTGCCTGCCATGCGGTCAGTCGCTGCTTCGCAACATGTGTGCCCGAAATGTTAAAAACACTCAGAAAATCAGTTTTGATAAATGCTTCCCGATTGCGCTCATTATCACGCAGCTGCAAGCAGTAAATCGTTTACATCATTTTATCGGAGGGAGTACCGGCTCCGATGCACTGAGAAAAGTTTTTGGCAGGAGAAACATAAGGAGCGGGAGTCATGACAGCTTCCTTAATGCCGGCAGCAAGTCCGGTGAAGTTCTGGATATCCGAAGGAATGATAATCTTTGTAGCCTGTCCGTCAGCAGCCTTTGAGAAGGCTTCAAGGCTTTTTATCTGAACAATCTGATCTGTGGTAAAGCCTGTGTTCTTCAGCATTTCAATTCCGTCGGCTTCGGCCTGCTTATGAAGTCTGATGGACTCTGCATGACCTTCGGCTTCCTTTACCAACTCAATTTTCTGTGCCTCTGCACGAAGAACCGCTGCTTCCTTTTCTCCTTCGGCACGGAGGACTGCGGATTTCTTTTCACCTTCGGCGATCAGGATTGATTCACGACGTTCACGTTCGGCCTTCATCTGTTTCTCCATGGCCTCCTGAATTGCTGCGGGAGGCATGATGTTTTTCAGCTCGACACGGTTAACCTTGATACCCCAGGGATCTGTAGCTTCATCAATTGCAACACGCATCTTTGTGTTGATTTCATCACGACTTGTAAGTGTTTCATCGAGCTCCATTGAACCGATGACATTTCGAAGAGTTGTGGCTGTAAGGTTTTCAATTGCCATGATGGGATTTTCAACACCGTACGTATAGAGCTTGGGGTCAGTAATGTAGTAGTAAACTACGGTATCGATTCTCATTGTAACGTTATCCTTTGTGATAACGGGCTGAGGAGGGAAATCAGCAACCTGTTCCTTGAGACTGACTTTTCTTGAAACCTTGTCAACAATTGGGATAATGAAATTCAAACCGGCGGAGAGCTGTCGATTGTATTTACCGAAACGCTCAACGATGTAACTGTGTGCGTGCGGAACAACTCTGAACCCGGCCAGAATGAAGATGAACAGGACAATGCCTGCGCCAATAAGTATATAATCCATAAAAAGGACCTCCTTTGTTTGCGGAATGCATATATTTCACTCCGCATGTGAATATTTTACATTGCCGGTAAGTTTATCGGGGCAACGTGTGTCTTATTTCTACTTCCGATATCTATAGTAACATATATAGTGTTGAGTATAAAGTACAAAATTACAAAATATCAGCTGTTATTTGGCTGGTGAAAGAGTTATAGACGATAATGAAGCCTGCTTTTTGTTACTTGACAGAAATCAATGTTCGGGCTAAACTATTTAGCGATGGGGATATTGCGCACATTTATGAGAAAACTGTACAGACCGTGTATGATTCCGGATACAGACAACGTGCTGAGAAACATTAATGATTCCGGATACAGGCAACGTGCTGAAAAATGTCAATGATTCCGGATACAGGCAACGTGCTGAAAAATGTCAATGATTTCGGATACAGGCAATGTGCTGAGAAATGTCAATGATTCCGCTGCAGACGAGGCTTGCGAAGGAACATTGCATGGGTTGTGAAGGGACTGTGAAATACAATGAAATGTGGGATATTCCTGTGGGGACAAAGAAAAGAATATATGGAAGCGAATATGTCAGAGGACATACGCGGAAAGGTGAGGAAATGAGAAACTCAGGAGCTATATGGAGGTTTGTGGCAATTCTTGTAATTGGTCTTGGTCTGCTTGGTTATTTTGCTTATGACTCATTACCGTATTTATCAGATCCGGTTGATATTTCAACGATGAATCCGGACGATTTTGACACCCGTCAGCATGTAAAAATGGATGTAACCTCGTCTATCGGGTATTGTTCGTCAACAATTACAACCACAACAACAAGAACCGGTGCAACTAAGTCAAAAAAAGAAACAGAGCGTATTTACTGTGTTCCTGTTTACGATAATTACAACGGATATTATTATCCCCGTACATGGCTGTTGATTTCGGTCGGAAGCACCAATTTCAATATGATGGAGGATATTACGAATAATACCTGGGACTGGTGGGATTACGACTACGAGAACTACGGTGCACCTTACGGATACTCCGACACGGATTATTCTAAATTGGATACTTATATGTTACCGCTTGACGGTTATACAAAGAAGACGGATTCGGAGACCATCGGTTTTGCCAGAGAGGCATTTGAAGGTATCGGAATGACCAGCGAAGACTTTGAGGATATGGTTGTGTACCAGTATGTTATTACTCCTCAGAACGGAACCATGAAGATTATTGCTATTATCGGTATTGTTCTTCTGGTAATCGGTCTCATCGGAACAATTGTCTGCATTAAGAAGGGTAAAAAGGACAACGAAGATACAGGAATCAACAATAGCTATAACGGCGGTTACCAGCAGGCTTACGGCGCAGGCAACACATATGCGGGCGGATATGACGGCCAGCAGGGAATGAATTACAATGCAGGCGGTCAGCAGCCTCAGGGAATGAATTACAACCCGAACGGTCAGCAGCCTCAGGGAATGAACTACAATCCGAACGGTCAGCAGTCGGTGAACACAACAGATGCACCGCTTCCTCCGATTGGCGGATCTGATAACAGTAATAATGTACAGTAAATAATCAGGAAACAGAGATTTATTAATCCACCTTGCAGATGTGCTGCAGGGTGGATTATTTTGCAAAAGGATAGAGCTTAAGAATGCACTGTGCGCAGAGCAAGAACAGTGCTGAAAAGGCTTGGTTTACAGGCAATTAAGAATGCACTGTGCGCAGAGCAAGAACAGAAACAGAAAAAGTTTTCTGTTTACAGTGGAGGGGAGTTTACCATGAAAAAATTTGTGATTATGCTGGTAGTCGGAATCGGAATTCTTGGATTCTGGTTTTATCTGAAGGCTCCGTATTTTTCGGATCCGACGGATATGCTGAGCAAGGATATGAACGCATTGACCGAGAGAGAACATGTAGTGGCCGAGTTTGAATATTCGATGGGATATGTGGCATCGACGGGTAATAAAAACGCCAACGGTGGATTTTCAATTGAAACGACACGACTTTATCTTTGCCCTGTGTTTGTTGAAAGCGAAGGAAGGCTCTTAATTGACAAATGTTACATGATAGAAGCTACAACAGATGATTTCGGAACGCTGGAGCAGATGGCGGAGAATCTGAATGCAAAGCTGACTTATGATGCACAGAAGTACGGCTGGCTGGCGGCAGATTCGGATTTTGTGCCCGAGAGACCGATGAAGATTACCTTTGACAGATATCTTGCAAAGGCATCTGCTGAGGAACTGTCATATGCAAACATGAATATTTCGTTCCTGAATCAGATATCGGCCAGATTTGGTATACCGTCATTTGGAAATATGACTGTCTGCAGATATAAAATGAAGGATGACCTTGTACTGAGGAAAATCGCACTCATCTGTGGCGGTGTTTTTGGCACAGCGGGACTTCTGGGCGTAATCATCTGTATAATCATGAAAAAAAAGGAAAACAGAGAAATCGAGAAAGCGATGGAGCAGTATCGTGCCAACAATATGCAGAATGCGGGCACAGGCTACGGAACAGGCTCAAACCTTGGCGGAATATATACCCCCGGTGGAAATTCATCGAACCGTCAGGCGGGTAGTTACGGGCAAAGCGGTAACAATTTCGGTCAGAACGGAAGCACATATGGTCAGGCCGGGAATTATGGACAGAACGGAAATGATTTTGAAATCGGAGGTACGTTCGGAAGTTCATTTGTTCCGGGCGGAACGTATGGAAGCGGTGCGGGAAGCTCGCAGCTGAAGACTACGAATGTGACGACGGAAGGAAGCAATGCCAGTGCTTCAGGCTTTGGAACAAATATCGGTCATGCTACCGGGTCAGGAATAAACAGTGGAAACGGAGCGGGACACGATGCCCACACAGACAGAATTACAGCAAGCGGCTTTGGAATGAATCTTAATACCGGTTCAAGCGGTAACAGGCAGACGAACGGTATATCAAACAGCTTCGGAGACAATGCCGGAGGAACATCGACAGGATTCGGAACAAGCGCAGGAACAGGCTTTGGGGCAAATGCCGGAGGAACGTCGACAGGATTCGGAACAAGTGCGGGAACAGGTTTTGGTACAAATGCCGGAGGCACATCGACAGGATTCGGAACAAGCGCGGGAACAGGCTTTGGGGCAAATGCCGGAGGCACATCGACAGGATTCGGAATGAACGCAGGAACCTCGACAAGCTTTGAAGGAAAACCTACGGTTACAGGTACGGCATCCGGAGGAGTCGGTTCAGCCGCAGTCGGGGTACAGGGAAAAATTGATGACGAACTGCCTCCGATAAAAGGACTGAGTGAGCCCACGACCGAGGAAAGAATTATGGCAGCGGCATCGGAGGATGACGACAGGGCAAATATGTTTGCCGCATTCTTAAATGGTGCGGGAAGCAATTCACAGTCAGACAGTGAAAAGAAGGACTGAAACGATTCGTGACTGCGTCATGCAGGACAAAAAAAGGCTTGTAACGGTGCCATGAAGGACAAAAACGAGTCGCAGTGCGCAAACGGGAATTTTAAAAAAGTTCTTGATTTTTAAACGTAAGTGTGGTAAACTTACCACTTGTGATATATTATTCCTTGTTCCCTGCCAGACAGGGGGCCAGAGACCAAAAGGAGGTGCACGCAACTATGAACAAGTATGAGTTAACGTTAGTTGTTAATGCAAAGATCGAGGATGAGGCCAGAAATGCAGTCGTTGAGTCAGTTAAGGACATCATTGTAAAGTTCGGTGGACAGAATCTTAACGTAAACGATGCCGGACGTAAGAAGCTGGCTTACGACATCCAGAAGATGAGTGAAGGTAACTATTACTTCATCCAATTCGATGCTGAGGCTACAACTCCCGACGAGCTCGAGCAGAGAGTTCGTATTATGGAGAATGTTCTCAGATACTTATGCGTTAGACTGGACGAGCAGTAAGGAGGTCCACTAATGAACAAAGTCATCATGATGGGTAGACTTACCCGAGATCCTGAGATTAGATACAGTCAGGGTCAGAACGCTATGGCAGTTGCTTCATTCAGTATCGCTGTAGACCGCAGATTTAAGCGTGAAGGCGAACCCGAAGCAGATTTCTTCAACTGTACCGCTTTCAGAAAGCAGGCTGAGTTTGTAGAAAAGTACCTTAGAAAAGGTGTTAAGATTGTTGTTACCGGAAGTGTTCAGAATGACAATTATACAAACAAGGAAGGCCAGAAGGTTTACAGTACAAGAATTATTGTTGATGAGCTTGAGTTTGCAGAGAGCAAGGCAGCAAGCGCAGCCAACGGCGGTAGCGTAAGCACATATGAGCAGCCGGCAGCACCGGCGGGAGCTCAGGACGGTTTCATGACTTTACCCGAAGGGTTAGACGATGAGTTACCGTTTGCTTAAGTTGACACTTTAGAATTGGATAAGGAGGTAGCGGCAATGCCCTATACAAAGAATAACAAGGAGCAGAATGACAAGGATGCTTCTATGAAGAGAAAAGTAATTCGCAGAAGAAAAAAGGTTTGTGTATTCTGCACAGATAAGGCTAACAACGTAATTGATTACAAGGATGCCAACAAGCTCAAGAGATACATCTCAGAGCGTGGTAAGATTCTTCCCCGCAGAATCACAGGTACATGTGCAGCACATCAGAGAACTCTTACAGTAGCTATCAAGCGTGCTCGTCACATTGCTCTTTTACCTTACGTTTGCGAATAATTACAGTAATGACACAGGATGTGTCATTTTTGTAGCAGACAGAGACTATTGGGACCGCAGGAAACTGTGGTCCTTTTTTGAAATATGGTTACTGTTAAGTCTACACTGAGGCTTATGAATGTGTTTTGAACAGATTGCGAATACTAACGTTTTTCGTAAAAACGGACAATCAGAGGGCTGATTACGGGCTTATGGATGAGTTTACGGCACTTGAACGCCCGCAACAGGAAACACGTGACTTTAGCCGTGTGAGATTCACGAAAATAAGAACTGTACGCCGGTTAACCGTGTACAGTTGAGTGAATATGTGTATTTGAACGCTTACATCAAAATATTAGAACTGGAGGCAGCTGTCAATATACTTATGAATATGTTTTGGACAGAATGTGAATGGTAACGTTCAAAACAGTAACGGACAGTTGAATAATGAGAATGAAAATAAGAATTGCCGAAAAAAAATGGATTTTGTATCTTTTTACTGTATTTTTCGTACTGATTCTGTTCCCTCAGTCTGCGAAGGCTGAAACGGTCAACGTAAGTATTGAGGTACAGTATGGTCAGACCGAAGCCAGAGCAATGATTGATTTGATAAATAAATTCAGAACCGGTTCAGACGCATGGTATTGGAGTGAGGATAATTCTTCAAAAGTGACCTGCTCCGGTCTGCAGCCGCTTATATATGATGAAAAACTTGAGAAAGCCGCCATGAAGCGTGCGGCTGAACTTGCGCTTTCATATTCTCACACAAGACCTGACGGTCATAGCTGTTCTTCTGTTACAGATGAGTTTGATATAGGCTGGATGGCATACGGTGAAAATATTGCTGCAGGGTATAACAGCGCAGAAAATGTGTTTATCGGATGGAGAGAAGACGAAGATTTTTATGCCGGACAGGGACACAGAAGAAATATGCTGAGTGATAAATTCACATATATCGGTATCGGTCATGTGTTCTACAACAATTGTCATTACTGGGTTCAGGAGTTTGCAACTGAGGGAAGCAGTGCTTTGAATTCGGCAAATGACAGCCTGACAGAGGTAGAAATTGCGGTTGATACATCAAATATCAACGGCGTGGGTATTGTATATGTCAGCGGAAGTCAGTCAGTAAAAGAGGGTGAAACAGCGGATATTCCTGTGTGCATCCCCCTTATCGAAGTTTACGGTGGCTGGCCTTCGGGAACAAAGTGCCGGCTGGTATATCCTGTGAAGTTTACATCAGCCGATGAGAAGTATATTTCTTTGGCAAATGGAAAGATGACCGGTCTGAAGGCCGGAACCGGAAGTATTTATTGTGATGTGTTTGGACGCGAATGCTCTCTTGCAATTGATGTAACGGCAGCGCCTACAGAAGTACCCACAGCAGCGCCCACAAATACACCGGTACCCGTAGTGACTGAAGTACCTACAACGGTACCCACAGCAGCACCCACGAATACACCGGTGCCTGTAGTGACTGAAGCACCTACAACGGTACCCACAGCAGCACCTACAAATACACCGGTGCCTGTAGTAACTGAAGTACCTACAACGGTACCCACAGCAGCACCCACAAATACACCGGTACCCGTAGTAACTGAAGTACCTACAACGGTGCCCACGGCAGCACCCACAAATACACCGGTGCCTGTAGTGACTGAGGTACCTACAACAGTACCCACAGCAGCACCTACGAATACACCGGTGCCTGTAGTAACTGAAGTACCTACAACGGTACCCACGGCAGCACCTACGAATACACCGGTGCCTGTAGTAACTGAGGTACCTACAACAGTACCCACGGCAGCGCCCACGAATACACCGGTGCCTGTAGTGACTGAGGTACCTACAACAGCACCCACAGCAGCGCCCACAAATACACCGGTGCCGGAAAAAGAACTGAAGAAAGAAGAACAGAAGGGCTATACATTTACATCGGGCAACGGAACTTATGAAGTGACTGCGGACGGAAGCGGTAAGGTTGCTTATGTTGGACCGGACAATGCTACTGCAAAGAAGGTAAAGATTCCCGCAACTGTAAAAATAAACGGAATAAGTTACAAGGTTACAAAAATTGATGACGGCGCTTTCAGTGGAAACAAATACATTAAAACGGTCACTATCGGCAGCAATGTGACAGAAATAGGTAAAAATGCGTTTAAGGGCTGTACATCTTTAACAAAGATTACTTTACCGAAAAAAGTAACTAAGATTGCCGCAAAAGCTTTTTACGGGTGTAAAAAACTTACCGCCGTTACAATTTCGGCATCAAAATTGAAAAGCATCGGAAGCAAAGCATTTTACAACATGAACGCCAAGGCGGTTATTACGCTGAATGTGGGTAATGCGAAGGCTGCCGAGAAGATGATAAAAAACAGTAAAATAGGTAAAAAAGTTACGGTAAAGCCGGCTTCAAATTAAGTATACCGGGTCGGTACGATAATAGTAACTATGAACAAGCTGCACGTAGCAGTTTTCGGGGATTTTGAGGGACATGAATGGGAGGAGCACAATGATTGGACAGAGACTAAAAAAAATAACGGCGGTTTTTCTGGCGTCGGCAATTCTTGCGGTAATTCCCATAAATCAGGATGCATCGCCGCTTCAGTATGCTGAAACGGAAGCTGCCGTCAGGTCGGAAACAGTAAAAACCGAAACAGAGGGACTGACTGTGAAGGCTTCTTATCAGGTAATTGACCGGGAGGCTACAGTTACGGTTGAGACAGAATCGGACAGTCCGATTGTCAGCTTAAAGTATCTGAAAGGCGATTACACGAATCCTGATATAAAAAGATGGAAAAAGAAGGGCAAGAGCTTTACCAAAAAAGGATATTTCAGAGTTGATGAAGCCGGTGTTTACAGCATTCTTGCAGAGGATGAAGACGGTCACAAGGCTGTGTGCAGAGTGAAGGTAACGCTTGAATTCAAGGCTGTATGGATAGCATATTATGATTTTGGTGAGACAAAAGGAAAATCAAAGGAATATTTTACCGAGTATGTCGGCAAAATGTTCGATAAAGTGGCGGCACAGGGAATGAATGCAGTGGTTGTTCACGTTCGGCCCTTCAGTGATGCCATGTATAAATCGAAATATTATCCCTGGTCTGTGTATGCATCGGGTAAGCAGGGAGTGAATCCCGGCTACGATCCGCTTGAAATCATGGTGAAGGAAGCTCATAAAAGAGATCTTGAGATTCATGCCTGGTTAAATCCGTACAGAATTACAAGCAGCGGAACGGATGTAAAGGTGCTTGCAGAGGATAACCCCGCAAGAGTCTGGCTGACAGACGGGAAAGCGGACAATGACAGAAACGTGCTGGCTTTCAGCGGAAAGCTGTACTACAATCCGTCAAGCAAGGACGTTCAGAAGCTCATTGTAAACGGTATTAAGGAAATCGTTCAGAATTATGATGTCGACGGCATTCATTTTGATGACTATTTCTATCCGGAATACCTCGGTTCTGATTACAAAAATGTTTTTGACGGAAAAGAATATGATGCATATCTTGCCAAATGCGAGTCCAAAGGGAAGACTGCCATGGATATCGTTGAATGGCGCAGAAACAATGTAAATACGCTTGTAAAATCGATTTATTCGGCTGTCAAGGAAATTGATGAAACGGTTGAGTTCGGAATCAGTCCGGGAGGATATATTGACCATCTGTTAAAGGTGGACAGAAACTATGTTGATTTCCCGACATGGCTGGCAAATGACGGCTATATTGATTATATCTGCCCTCAGCTTTACTGGACATTCGATAATGTCAGCAACACGTTCCCTTATGATTCAACGCTGCGCAGATGGATTGATTATCGTACCGCCAATGTAAATGTTTACGTAGGGGTAGCGGTGTACAAGTGTACAGGCGCGAATAACGGTGATTCGTCAATAGATGCGAACTTTGCTGAGGAGTATATTCTGGCCGAAATGATTGAGGCCGGACGCGAAACCGGAAAAGTTGACGGGTATATCATGTTTGATTACGCAGACTTTGTTTCCGGTGTGAATCAGAAGCAGATAGCTCATATGAAGGATGAATTTGAAGGGAAGCTTCAGTGGGATGAACGCGGTTATCCGATAATCCCGGAGCCTGAACCCGCCGCACCGGTCGAGGTGAATCCGGATGCGGAGGCTACCCTTGATAATGTGGCAGCAGATGTTGATAAGGACATGTGCGGAATCAGATAGGGCATTCTTTAACGGGCGTTACTATTCACATACGGGCAAATTAGATAATTGTATTTTGGGAAAAAAACACTTGAAAGAAGTGTTTTTTTCCTTTATTATGAACCTTGTGATTTTACGAATATTCGTGCCTGGGTCAGTTTTAGGATAACAAGCGTGAATCCCCGGTAATTCAATTACCGATGCAGTTTACTGTTTTGTGAGATATCTGACGGATTGCTGCTCATGTCCGGGTATGCCGTAAACTGTAGCGAAATGAATAATTTTTTTATCAAAAGGAGAGAAAAGATGAAAATTAAGAAATTACTCGCAATGCTGCTTATTGTTGTTCTTTCTTTTGCACTTGTTGCCTGCGGAAACAATTCGAACAATGATAAGGATAATGACAAAGAAACTTCATCGGAGAAAAAGGATAAAGACATCGACGACGATGACGACGATGACGACAATGACAAATCTGATGACGATGATGACAAGGCTGATGATAAAGAGAATAAATCTGTTGCTGACAAAGACGAGGAAAAGAATGATACAATTACATCGGGGAATTCAGACCTGCCTTTTAGCACAGAAGGTTCAACTTTACCCGAAACAAGCGGGAAAGAACCCGGCACTGCATCTACAGATGACGGACTTTCGGGAGATATCATTGATATAGACCCTGTACCTACATCGGAGCCTGTTGTAACCGACGCTCCCGAAATACCCGGTGATGATGACAATTTCCTGGGAATGAGCAAGCCTGAGGGTTCACCTGTTTCGAAGGAAGAGCTTATCGGAACCTGGGTTATGGATTTAGAGAAATTTATCGATATTTATTATGATATGCTGAAGGAAGAGTTCGCAGAGTACTATGACAGCGAAGAGGATCTCAGAGAACTGCTGGAAGAAGAAATAGCTTCATTTACATCAGAGAATTTACCGAACATAAAGATAGTATTTACCGAGGATGCTGTTCTGATGGGCGGTATTGATACGCAAGTTATTGAAACAACCTATGAGTTATTTGATGAAGGTATTATTCTGAATGCTCCCGACGGTGAGGATGTCGATTTATATGTTTATTATAATGCTGCTGACGGAAGCCTTACCATATATGACGACATCGTAGTTCCTTTTGTAAAGTATTCAAATGAAATCCTTACAAAAGAAGATCTGACAGTTGTTCCGGTTAACGACGGTAACGGAGATGACATTATTGATGATACCTACGGAAACGGCTCGGAGGGAACTGACACGGTACCGATGGAGTCGGATTATTATATCGAAGGAATCTACAAGTTTGATATGGACAAGCTTGTTGAATCATATAAAGCTCTGCTCAGGCAGTACCTTGGAGACAGCGCTACAGACGAGCTGCTCAACCAGTACCTGGGAGAGGATGTGCTTTCTGAGTTGACCGCTGAAATCGGCGATATGAACTTTTCTTTCAAAAAGGACGGCACATGCGAAGTTACTGCCAATTCGGAGACACAGAATATCACATATGCGATAAAAGGTACTGACCTGCATTTTTATGAAAACGGTATAGAGCTTTCAGGACTTGTATTTACATTCGATCCGAAGACAGAAAACTTTTATGTCGAAGAGGAAGGCATAAAGTTTGAGTTTGTAAAGCAGTGAGAGGAATGTGTTTTGGATGACTGCGAACAGTAACGGTTTTTCACGCTTGACTGCGATGCCGGTCCGGCTTATAAATGAATTCCCACAGATTGTGAGTGACAACTGAGAGTATTTTTCAAAGCATATTCACAGATTGATGAAAAGAATAAAAGACCATCATTGGTGCGCATCACGATAGTGATTGAGGCATCGAGGGTGGTCTTTTTTTAAGGCTGTTTGTATCGGATTCTGATATGTCGAAGCTTTTGACGCTTGTATCATATTATTTTTTATATCACGAAAATAAAAGTCCCGACGGATTCGTGCATAGACATGATCTGTCGGGACTTTTGTGAGGGGGATTATTTGTTGCTAATCACAGGCAGGACAAAACCCATTCATAGTCGGATGATATTGACTATTCTGTATTTTTGGAAAGTCATTTCTCAAGCTTAAAAACAGCAGCGCCGTGTTTGGGAATTTTGCAGTTAATCATTCCGGAAGCCTTCAGTCTGCGTCCTGACCAGAGTTCGGTGGTTACGGTAAACTCCCCGAGATCGTAGGAACATTTGTCAAAACTGAGGTTCCCCGTTTTGTCCGATATATTAAACAGCGCAACATAAACAGCACTTCCGTCACGCCTTGGAGCTATCCAGGCGATTTCATTATCGGTACGGTAGAGCTGATGACCGCAGTGAGTGGTCTTTTCAATTTCAAGGATTTCTTTATTGGTCAGAAGCTTTAATGTGAACTCATCGTTTTTCGGAAGGTCGCCGCCCGCAATAAGAGGAGCACGCATCATGCACCAGAGACTCATCATGGTAATCTGCTCATCCTCGGTAAAATTGGTACGATCGTCCGGATTTGTACATTGTCTGAGAGCTCCGACGGGAAGCATATCGGCATCCGGCCAATGACCAGGACCTGAATGAGTACACCATTTTTCAGCTCTTTCAAACATGGCAAGAAGAAGCTTCCAGTCATCCCAGAAATCATCGGTAATACGCCACATATTAGCATATTTCTTTAGATGCTCGGCACGCTCAAGGGGTGCGGGACCGGGAGAAAGAGAGAGAACCATATCTCTTCCACATCCGCGGCAGGCCTCGCTGATGAGTTCAATTTCCTTTTGACAATGGGGATATTCACGTGCAATGTCATCCACCTTTACAAAATCAACACCCCACTCCGCATAAAGAGCGAAAATACTGTTATAATAAGCACGGGCACCTTCTTCACATTGGTCGCATTTCAATCCGTACATATCAGGATTCCAGAAACAGATAGAATTGGGATTGGCAACGTCCTTCGCAGTGAAATCAGAATCCAAAATCGGAAGATTGTTGTGGGCGGCCATTCGCGGCATGCCTCTCATGATATGAATTCCGAACTTGAGGCCGAGACTGTGTACAAAATCTGCAAGCGGTGCAAAGCCCTTTCCGTTCTTAGAGGAAGGGAATCTGTTCTCTGCAGGGAGAAGCCTTCCGTACTTATCCATCTTTAGTGTTGAAAAAGGTTCGTACATATGCGAACCGGCAGTCGGCTGATACCATTGAATATCGACAACGACATATTCCCAACCGAAATCCTTCATGTTCTCAGCAATGTACCCGGCATTGGCTTTTACCTGCTGTTCGTTGACAGCAGCGCCGTAACAGTCCCAGCTGTTCCAGCCCATAGGGGGAAATTGAGCAATCATAAGTTACGTCTCCTTTAATTCTGTCTGAAATACATTTATATGTGCTGAATGCAATAAAATCAGGCGTTGCGCAAAATGATACTAACTACAGCCTGTTCAAAATATTTCGTATGATTTATCTGCAATGAAATCAGGTGTTGCATACTGTTTTCGGTATACCTGAGAGTATAACGGGAAAACTGCTTGAAAGCTGGTTTTTATGAACAGCAATAAAAATACGATATGGGTTACTCAAAAAGGTTTACAAATCATTTGAGGTAAATGTTTGATGCAGGATATATCTCTTGAAATTTATAAAAAAACAACTAAAATTATTTGCATCAGAATAAGGCTTAATTATAAACATCATTTAATAATCATAATAAAAGCTGATTGCTATCCATTGATATCAAGTCTGATTATAAATCGGATATCCAACTAATTAAAGAGACAAAATTGATAAAAAGGGGTAAAAATTTGATGCATTATATAAAGGGAGCATACGGTATTGTCAATCATGACGAACTTGGCGAAGGTGCACTTATGATATATGACGGCGGACTGGAGCTGCGAAACGGAAAAGAATACTATTTTGAAAATGATAAAAGACCTGATTATGATGGGTATCTGTTGCAGTGCACATTAGATGGGCAGGGAGCGTTTGAAAAAAACGGAAGCATTCATAAAATGAAAAAAGGAACAGCGTTTCTGGTTCATTTCCCTGACAGCAGCAGGTATTGGTTTGACGGTGAAAGTGATAACTGGGAGTTTGCATATATTCATTTTAACGGCGACGGAATCAGAGAAATATACAATAAAATAATAAATATAAATAATGGAATAATTGTATTAGGAGAAAATAACAGAGTTGTCCCGATGCTTCTGAAAATGCACAGGAGAATGATATCGGGAGAAATTCCGGAAAAATATGAAGGTGGCATATTCATATATGAGATGATGTGTGAGCTGCTCAGAGAAAGCGAAGGAAACCTGCGCACATCGGAAATAAGATCCGAAACGGTCAGGAAGGCAGTTGTTATAATGGAGAAGAAGTACGCCGGAATAAAAGGAATAGAAGAAATAGCAGACTGCGTGGGAGTATCGTGGGAGCATTTTTCGAGAACCTTTAAAAAAGAAATGGGAGTAACGCCTATAGAATATCTTTCAGAAATAAGAATTCACAAAGCAATAAATCTTTTACTTAATACAGAAGATAAAATTGAAAGTATTGCACAGAACTGCGGATTCACAAATGGAAATTATTTTTCGAAGGTATTTAGAAAAAAGATGGGAAAAACTCCGGGCAATTATCGAAGACAGACAAAAATATATACATGAAATGTTATGCCGGGGAGCAGACTGTTCAAATAAGAAAAGAAATGATAATCAGGCAGTTATTCATTCACGGTCGGCTCACAGGCAGGATTCGTCATTGGCAATTATATATCAGGCATGAAAAGGAAGCCCCGGAAGGAACACCGGAAAGAAACGAAAAGAAAACGAGCCGAAAAGAAAAAACGAAAAAACCGAAAAGAAAAGAGGCAAAAACCCGAAAAGAAAAGAGGCAAAAACCCGAAAAGAAAAACGCAAAAACCCGAAAAGAAAAACGCAAAAACCCGAAAAGTAAATACGCAAAAACCGAAAAAGAAAATACGCAAAAACCCGAAAAGAAAAAACGAAAAAACCGAAAAGAAAAAACGAAAAACCGAAAAGTAAATACGCAAAAACCCGAAAAGAAAATACGCAAAAACCCGAAAAGAAAATACGCAAAAACCGAAAAAGAAAATACGCAAAAACCCGAAAAGAAAATACGCAAAAACCCGAAAAGAAAATACGCAAAAACCGAAAAAGAAAATACACAAAAACAGAAAAAGAAAATACGAAAAAGTCGAAAAGAAAAACGGAAAAAAACCGAAGAAAATAAAAAAGACAGCAAAAAAAAGGGCGATTAGCTTTCAAAATAACGCGTGAAGCCAGTAAAATCAATGCTTTGTGAATATTTTAAAATTTTTGAAAAAAAGATGCAAAAAGTGCTTGACATTTCAAAACATGGGTGATATAATCTCCATTGCTGACGCGCCAAGGGAAACAACGAAACGGAACGAAAGCGGGTCAAAACCTTGACAAATGAATAGTGAAACAACCTTGAAATTTCTTTAAAAATTTCATCACTCAGAGATGAGTGAGCTACTT
>JAZLIK010000031.1:0-45990 GCA_045617345.1 Lachnospiraceae bacterium
AATTTAGTTACAAGTAAATAGAAATGAAAAATTGATTTTTACAATTTCATTTTAACTAAATTTCATATAAGTAAAAATGTTTATATAATTATGTAAAAATGAAATAAATTTTATGGGAACAGAAGATATATTTAACAAAGCTAATTAATATAAACCGCATTACTTAAAGAGATGAAACTTTTTCTTATCTTTTATATTCTTTTTATCAGAGTCAGCTTTAGTATTTTTTTGATTCTTTTTGGTACTCGAATCCGACTTTTTCGAATGAGAATCATTACCAATATTTGTTTTCACAGATGTTTTTGTTATACCGGAAGTTTTTGAATCTACACTACTATTAGAAATATGATTAGTAGTTTTTAAAGCTTTTCTATCAGATTTAATAATTTCTTCTGCCAACTGATCATAAGCTTCAGCACCGGCAGATTTAGGATCATATAAACAAATTGGTAAACCATGGCTTGGAGCTTCAGCAAGTCGAACACTTCTTGGAATGATTGAACCATATATGTTCTCATTCAGATTATCTCTAACATTTTCAACAACCTGAAGTGAAAGGTTTGTTCTTGCATCATACATTGTAAATACTACACCGTCAATTTTAAGTCTTGGATTCAGGCGATCACGTACAAGTTCAATCGTATAAATAAGCTGAGATAAACCCTCGAGAGCATAGAACTCACACTGAATAGGAACAATTACAGTGTCAGCAGCTGTCATTGCATTTACCGTTAATACATTAAGTGAAGGAGGACAATCTATAATAATATAATCATAATTGTCTTTGATTTCGGAAATTTTATTTTCAAGTATATACTCTTTTCGTTCCATTCCAATCAGTTCAATGTCTGCACCGGCTAGCTCAATACTTGAAGGAATTACTTTTAAAGTGTCTATGACACTGTCACAAACACATTCATTAATATCAATATCATCAACAAGAATTTGGTAAATAGTTTTCTCAGAAACTTCATTTTTATCAATACCAAGACCACTGGTACAGTTACCCTGAGGATCACTGTCAATAGTTAAAACCTTCAACCCGGTTTTAGCAAGTGAAGCAGAAAGATTAATAGCAGTTGTAGTTTTTCCGACTCCGCCTTTCTGATTTGCAATTACAATAACCTTACCCATATTTAATCCTTTCAAACTACCATTGTAGAATAGTATATAAAATAAATAATTTTAGAAGTTAAAAATTCATACATGTTCTCTGATTAACACAAATTATCAGTATTAAATAAACTGGTTAACACATATTATCAGTATCAAAAAAAACTGGTTAACACAAATTGTAAGTACAAAAAAACTGATTAGCACATATTAAATGCATATATTATTTATAATAACTTATGTAAGTAACCGCACGTAAATGGGAAAAAATCAAATTTTTCAGATCTGTCATAAACAAATCCATGCTTAATATACCACTGCTTAAGCTTTAAGTTTTCAACAACAATACCAATATTTATTTTTAAGACATTGTTATTTGAAGCATAAGAAAAAGCATGTTGGAGAAGCTTACTTCCAATGTCTTTATGTCTGAATTGAGGAAGTACACACAGATTATTCAACTCACATTCCCATTTATCAGAAATAAGTACAGAATAATAACCAACTATTTTTTCATCAACCATATAAACAAACATAGGTCTGTGTTCACCGTTAAGATGCCAATTAATGCGACTTTCAGTGGTTGCATATGCAGTGAACCTTGCACCGTTTTCTTCAGTGATTCCAAATTCATCGGCAACAGTCTGAAAACTCTTTCTGATCACATCAACACATTCAGAAATATCATCTTCATTAACAGAACGAATCTTTTCAATAGCCATAATCACTCACTCCACAAAAAATCATAACGGTGATTTTAAAGGTTTTCCTCCGGCACGCGGATACTTGCTGTTACATGGTGATACCTTCTCAATCATAATAACTGTTCTGTCGTTATCTTCTCCACAAAGATTAAATGAAACTTTTTTCTTTGTACATCCGCCTAACAGCTTCACAGCATTTTTTGCCTGAAGCAGCTCATCGTCACCTTTTGACCCTTTGTATGATATGAAAAAACCATTTACCCTGCAAAACGGAAGGCAAAATTCACATAAAGAATTTAAACCGGCCACAGCCCTTGAAACTACGATATCGTATTTTTCACGAAACTCTTCCTTCCGACCAAATTCTTCCGCTCTGCCATGAACAGTGCAGATATCCTTCAAACCAAGTGAGGAAATAACTTCATCCAAAAATACAAGTCTCTTGTTTAATGAATCAAATAATGTGACTTTCAACCCGGGAAATGCAATTTTCAGCGGTATTCCCGGAAAACCGGCTCCGGTACCGATATCTATCAAACTATAATCGTGTGATGATAAATCATTATAATTCATAACACGCAGGATTTGAAGAGAATCCAAAAAATGTTTTACAACAAATTCTTCAAAATCTGTTATGGAAGTGAGATTCATATAATTGTTTTTATCAATTATCATTTCATAATACTTGATAAACATATCTGTCTGTTGATTCGAAATTTCGGGCAAAACCTGTCCAAGTTTTTCATTAATAAATTCTTCGCGATTCATAATTCACCTGATTTATGATTGGTTATTCACAATCGTACAACTAATCCGTAAAGCCGGAAAACTGCATTTGGCATAAAATATATTCTGTAATAAATATTTACAGTCGGATAATGGCTAATACAAGCCGGAAGCTTGTTTTCAAGTCAATAAATGCCGGTGTCCGACAGAGGTTATTAACAGTCTGCAGCTTCATACAGACTATTTATTTTTTCAGTCTGTAGCTTCATATAGACTATTTATTTTTTACACAGACTATTATTTTTACAGTCTGTAGTTTCACACGGACTATTTATTTTTTCAGTCCGTATTTTCGCAAGACTATTTTTTTTACAGTCTGTAGTTTCGCAAGACTTTTTTACAGTCTATAGCTTCGCAAGACTATTTATTTTTACAGTCTGTAGCTTCGCAAGACTATTTTTTTTTCAGTCCATAGCTTCGCACAGACTATATTTCTTTACAGACCGTGCATACTTCACCAAGTTCAAAGTCCGAATTGCTTTCCATAATTATAACATCACAGTCTGTCATTGCAAAATCAAACAAAAACTAAATTCACGACCTCTTGGAACTTAAATAAACAACAAGCACATTGATATCCGCCGGTGAAACGCCTGATATTCGTGAAGCCTGACCGATAGAAACCGGCCTGATTTTCGTAAGCTTCTGTCTCGCTTCTATCCTGAGTGAAGGAACAAGCGAATAATCAAAGTTTTCAGGAATAGCTTTCTTTTCGAGCTTTTTGTATTGCTCAACCTGCTTTATCTGACGTGAAATATATCCTTCATACTTAATTTCAGTGTTAATCTGTTCCACTATTTCAGCATCCATATTTTGAGGACGTCCACTGTCTAAAACAGCAATTTCATCATATGTCAACTCAGGACGACGGACAAGCTCAGCCAATGATATGCCCGAGGTAATCTCCGTACTGTTATGTTCACGAAGAAAATCAAGGACTTTATCCGTTGTCCCCACGAAAGTATTATTGAGTCGTTCAATTTCAGAATTAATAAGTGCCTGTTTTTCAAGAACTCTGTCGTATCTTTCCTTTGAAAGAAGTCCGACCCTGTAGCCATATTTTGACAGACGCAGGTCTGCATTGTCCTGACGAAGCAGAAGTCTGTACTCGGATCTGGATGTCATCATTCTATACGGCTCCTGAGTTTCTTTTGTAACCAGATCGTCAATCAGCACTCCTATATATCCGTCAGCACGGTCAAGAATCAGAGGCTCTTTTCCGAGGAGCTTAAGTGCCGCATTTATTCCGGCAATAATTCCCTGTGCAGCTGCTTCTTCGTATCCTGAACTTCCGTTGCTCTGTCCGGCGCTGTAAAATCCCGATATTCTCTTAAATTCAAGGGTAGGATAAATCTGAGTAGCATTTATACAATCATACTCAATTGCATAAGCGTTTCTTACAATTTTGGCATTTTCAAGACCGGGTACCGAACGATACATTTTCCACTGCACATCTTCCGGAAGACTGCTGGACATGCCGGAAATATACATCTCATTTGTATATCGGCCCTCAGGCTCGATAAACACCTGATGTCTTTCCTTATCCGCAAATCGCATGACTTTGTCCTCTATCGATGGACAGTATCTTGGTCCGACACCTTCTATCATACCTGAAAATAGCGGCGATCTGTCTATATTATCCCTGATAATTTTGTGTGTATCTTCGTTTGTATATGTCAACCAGCAGGAAACCTGCTCGCGCTCCAAATCTTCAGGCCTGTTTTCAAATGAAAAAGGTACAATTTTTTTGTCTCCAAACTGCTCTTCCATTTTTGAAAAATCAATGCTTCGTTTATCAATTCTTGCAGGTGTGCCGGTCTTAAATCTTCTGACCTCGATTCCAAGCTTAATCAGCGAATCAGTCAGATGATTTGCAGCCGGTAACCCGTTAGGACCGGTATAATGACTCACATCTCCATATATACACCTGGCCTTCAGATAAACACCTGTCGCCATGATAGCTGCATGGCACGGGTAAATGTTTCCCGAATATGTTTTTACACCTGTCACCTCAAGTTCATCATCCGGACTAAAAATGTCTTCAGATGAATCATAAACCGATATTTCCATGATTTCTGAATCAGCATTATTAGCCGTACTTTCTGAAGTAACCTTACATGAATTAATTTCGTTCGCAGCTGACTTGTCCGTTTCCGACCAATCTGCAGAAACTCCATTCAAAGCTATTTCGTTCGCAGCATATTTGTCCGTTTCCGACCGATCTGCAGAAACTCCATTCAAAGCTATTTCGTTCGCAGCTGACTTGTCCAATGCCAGACTATCTGCAGGTAACTCATTTTGCTGTTTTAAGTCTGCCTCATTTTTATCGGATTTCTTCTTTTTAACCAAAACCGCAACAATTTCATCCTGTCGAACAGTAAGATTATCTGTATTCTCCAGAATTCTTCGCATTGAAGCCGAATAGTCCTTTTTGTCTGCCTGTGCACGCAATGAATGAACTGCCGGGCCTTTTGATGTATTAAGCATTTTGGTCTGGATAAATGTTCTGTCGATATTTTTTCCCATCTCACCACCGAGAGCATCCAATTCTTTTACAAGGTGTCCCTTTGACGTTCCTCCGATATTCGGATTGCAGGGCATCATGGCTATGCTGTCCACACTTACCGTAAATACAATTGTCTTTAATCCAAGTCTTGCTGAGGCAAGTGCTGCCTCACATCCGGCATGACCGGCGCCGATAACGGCTACATCATAAGGTTCGTACTGCATTTTTATACTCCTAAAACATATTTTGATGTGAATTCAAAGTAACTGTTCACAGTCAGATAAAAATATACGTAAGCTGAGAACTTGCAAATATTAATATCCACTATGAAGGCCGAACAAAACATATATCTCGTGACATACTTCACCTGATGATGTTTGCTCAGTCTGAACTGAAGCAGGTTTACATTGGGATTACCCGCCAATCACACAAATAAGCCATAAGCTGCGAAGCTGCTACTGACTGCGTAACAGACAGAGCTTATTAATAATACTGGTTACCCTGTTACTTCGCAATTTTTACAATCTTCAAGTATATATGAAAGCTGTCTTAAAAAACATATTCTATTTTCCCATGCAAAATTCTTTAAAAATCTTGTCTGCCAGGTCATCTTCAATGCTTTCTCCTGTAATTCCCTTTAAAGCTGTATAAGCATCCATGAGGTCGATTGTCAGAAAATCCTCCGACATGTTCATTTCAATGCTGTCCAACACATTTTCTATACTTCTTTCAGCCTTTATCAAAAGCTCTTTGTGACGAGCGTTTGTAATCATAATTTCATCATCCGAATACAGCTTTTCAGTATAGAACATCTCTTTGATTTTGTTTTTTAAATCAACGATTCCTGCTCCGGTCAATGCAGAAATGTTAATAATCGGATATAATCCGTCGCAACTAATGCTTGCACAATCTGTTTCTTCGATATGTGTTGCTTTTTCATAAGATAAACAATCGGTATTTTCATTGCCTGCTGCTTTTCCATTATCAAAACAACCGGCATTTTCACCGCCTGCTGCTTTTCCATTATTAATGCTTTCAGAATCGCTGTTTTTCAAATCCGAATCCGTAATATTTCCGTTTGTTAAAAGACTTTTTATATCTGATGAAATCCTGTCAGACATATCAGCAGCTTCATTAATATCCGTTTTATTTATCAGTATAATCATTTTTTTGTCAGCAAAATGCCTGATTAATCCGGTGTCTTCTTCAGACAATCCTGCCGAACCATCTATGCAGTATAAAATCAGGTCAGCTGACTCGGCTTCTTCTTTTGCACGATCAACTCCCATTTTTTCAATAATGTTGTCTGTGTCCCTGATTCCGGCCGTATCTATAATGTTTAACACAAATTCACCGAGGAATACCGATTCCCGAAGCGTATCCCTGGTAGTTCCGGGAATATCTGTTACTATGGCTCTGTCTTCTTCAAGAATAGCATTCAATAAAGAGGATTTGCCGGCATTCGGAAGACCCAGAATACAGGTATTGATTCCGTTGTTTACGATTCTTCCGTCATCTGCCGATTTTATCAATTTCTCAATTTTTTTCTTTATATCGGAAATATCCTCTGCCAGATTTTCCGAAAACCCATCAAGACTGATATGTTCGGGATCATCAAGTGCGGCCTCTATATAAGCAGTCTTTGACAAAATTCTCTCACTTAGCTCGCTTACACTTCGACGTACATTTCCTTTAAGCTGCTTTACCGAATTTTTAAGTGCAAGTTCACTCTTTGAATTGATAATATCAGCTACTGCTTCCGCCTGCGATAAATCTATCCTGCCATTTAAAAAAGCACGTTTTGTAAATTCTCCGGGTTCCGCAAGGCGCGCACCGTTTCTGATAATCAACTCAAGAATTCTTTTAGTTACAATAATTCCGCCATGACAGTCAATCTCTATTACATTCTCTTTTGTGTACGAATGCGGTGCCTTCATTTTTAACAGAAGAACCTCATCAATTATCGTCTGCTCACCCGATTTGTTGCAGCTTGACTCACCTGATTCATTTTCACGCTGAATTACTGTATTCGAGCAGTTTTCGGCATTTTCCGCATCATTAGCACAACAGGTTTCGTGTTTGTTTTCAACTATATAACCGTAATTAACCGAAAACTGTCTCATCTGCGATATATTCTTACCGGATGAGCTGACAAATATTTTTTCAGCCACTTCAAATGCATTGTCACCACTGATTCTGATGACATTTATTCCGGATGATGAAAGTCCGGAACAAATTGCAGTTATAGTATCGTTAATTCCAGTCATAATTCCCCCAAATAATGATATAAACATCAAAAGAATATTTTCTCATCAGGCTTGCCTGTATTTTTGCCCTCAATCCCAATATAGTGTATCATAAATCTCATTTAAATACTATACAAAAAAAGATAAGAAAACGGATAATATTATCCTACAATGGAGCCTGAACAAAATACATATCTCGTGACAAACGTCACTCAATGACGTTTGCTCGAGTCTGACTGAAACAAGCTTCCGTTCAGACTATAAAGCGTCGCGTTAGCGACAAAAACCGAAAGCAAAAGCGTGAGCATCCTCGCGGAGCGTTTTTTACTTTATAGGATGTAATTTCCTATAAAGTAAAAATAGCGTAACAGCCATAAACTGTTACGCTTAAAAAGACAATCTTTTTAGTTTACCTCAGTCTTTTGACATCGGTTTTTTCTCTATAAAATTAACATAAATCCCATTACTGTACTTATACCTGAATAATTATGCTTCAGGTTTTTCAGCATTTTCAGCTGCAGCCTTTGCAGCAGCCTTTGATTCAAGATAAGCAGCATAATCCTTTTTGTAATCGGTACTGTAATCCTTTGTGTCAGCTCCGTATTTTTTATGGAACTCACGTGAGCTAATGTTTTTCTTCTTATCTCCGAACTTTTTGTCTCCGTAGAACTTCTTATCTCCGTAACGCTTCTTGGGAGCATCAAGTACTACACCCTTCTTTAATGTAATAACAACCTTTCTGAAGGGTTCCTCACCTTCACTGTGAGTCTCAACAAATTTATCATTCTGAAGACATGAATGAATGATTCTTCTCTCGTAAGGATTCATGGGTTCAAGAGAAATTGAATGACGTGTTTTCTTGACCTTTACGGCAATATTATGTGCCAGATTCTCAAGAGTTTCCTTACGTCTTTCTCTGTAATTTTCGGTATCAAGCTTAATCTTTATGTATTTGTCGCTGACCTTGTTTACAACAAGACTTACAAGATATTGAAGAGAATCGAGGGTTGCTCCTCTCTTTCCGATCAGAACACCCATTTCTTCATTTCCGACAAGCTCAATATCAAGCTCCTCACCGTCTTCTGTAACGGTGCTTTTAATTTCAGCTGTGATTTCCATTGCACCGAGAACATCCTTTAAAAACTTCTCGGCAACATCACAAATATTTACTTCTATTTTTCTGACATTTACTCTTGCAGGCTTATTATTGAAAAATCCGAGAAAACCGTTGCTTTCTTTTTCAAGAACTTCAATTTCTGCCTGTTCTTTTGTAATATTCAGCTCGGTTAATGCCTGGGCTACAGCCTCTTCAACATTTTTACCGGTATATTCTTTCCACTCGCTCATAACAATCTCCATTATTCTGATTTAGAATCTTCATTGTCTACGTTATTTTCTTTTTCTTCTCTCGGAGCAAGAAGCATTGCATTGGCAGCTATATTTGAAGCACTGTATGAAACTGTACTCCTCTTGTAATCGGAACTGCTCTTTCTCGAACGACTGCTGTTTTTACCGCTATTGCTGTTGTCATAGGATTTCGGTGTTCTGTTTACGGAAGTTCTGACAACATTTGCAACCTTATCACCCTCGGCAACTCCAAGTTTTGCTCTACGCTTCGTTTCTTTTTCGGCATTCTTTTCAAGCATTTCATCAATGTTTGTCTTATCAAGATATTTGTTTATAAATATCGCAGGGATAATGGTAAATATTGATGTGGCAATCCAGTAAACACCTACACCTATAGGAAGCATCAGACAGAAAAATGCAGACATGATAGGCATGATTGTTGTCATCATCTTTGCACTCTGTGCTGCCGGATTATCCGAATCGGCCGTAGTTGACTGTCCCTGTATTTTTCCCTGTAAAAACTGGAATCCGCCGGCAAGAATAGGAATAAGCACCGAAACACTCTTTATTGACGGCGTATCGAGAATGTTCAGACCAAACATGTTGTGTGCCTGAAGAACTCCGTCAACGGCAGGTCTGACATTTGATGCAATGCTGCTGAACACATCCGTCGTCAGGAACGCGTCCCAGTTTGTCGGATTGAACTTTGACAAAATATCAACAATGTAATTCTGATACTGTGACCTGTATATGGTATTTACAATATTCTGTGAATTAACAAAATTATTGAGTTCATCAACAGTACCGTTAATCTCAACACCGGCAATGTTTTCAAACATTTCCTGAATATCACCGAAAGGAATATTCAGCTGGTTTGACTGGATAAAATCTCCGAGTGCTTTAAAATGGTCCTTTATGCCAAGTACCTGATCTGCAATTCCGCTGTATAAATTACCGATGTCGGTAACATATGCAGGAATAGCATAAATAACCTTGTAAAGTGCAAACAGAATAGGAAGCGAAATTAAAAGGGGAAGACATCCGCTCATGGGGCTGGCACCGTATTTACGATAAACCTCCTGGGTTTCTGCCTGCTGTCTTCGAAGCGATTCCTCGTCTCTTTTTCCTTTGTACTTGGCCTGAATCCTCGTAAGCTCGGGATTCATCTTTGATGAAAGCTTTGTAAACTTCTGCTGCTTAATTGTAAGCGGCATCATAAGCATTTTTACAACCAGTGTAAAAATAAAAATACATAATGCAAGATTTGCTATAGTGTTTCCGTCAACTTCATTTCCGCTGAACAACCCTACAAACTGGTAAATTGCATTAAGAATTTTGCCCAAAATCCAGGCAAAGGGTTTTAAAATACCCGAAACTTGAGTTAAAAAAACAATTTGCAAAATATCCTCACAATCTGTCACCAAAATGTGACAATAAACTTATGCCATCTCATGTGGCACAATTACTTAAAGAAAGCACTGCTTTCTCATGGAACAGGATCATATCCACCCTTTGCAAAAGGATGACATCTTAAAATTCTTTTTATCATCAGATATGAACCCTTAAAAGCACCGTATTTTTCAAGCGCTTCTATGGCATACTGAGAACAAGTCGGAATATAAATGCAGGAAGGTCTTCTTTTCAAAGGTGAAATAAACTTTCTATAAAGTCTGATAATAAAAATAAGTATTCTCTTCATATAACTTTCACACCGTTTCCACAATTTTGGCACAACGACCAAGATGCAGAAGTGCTTCTTCCGCAATACCGTAACCAATATCCTTAGATCCTGCTCTTGCGACTACCACTATGTCCAAACCACTATTGAACAGTCCCTGCTTTAATCTGAAAACTTCTCTGCAAAGACGGGTAATCCTGTGTCTGACGACACTGTTTCCTATTTTTTTGCTAACCGATATTCCGTATCTGTTTTCGGATAAATCATTTTTTAAAAAATACATTACAAAATATCTGTTGGCATACGATTTTCCGTTTTTATAAACGTTCTGAAAATCAGAGTTTTTAGTTAAATGTAAAGGTTTTGACACTGTCATCTCCAAATTCTTTAAAAAAAGGTCACATTTTCATGCGACCCATCGTAATTAAGCTGTTAACTTATGTCTTCCCTTTGCTCTTCTGGCAGCCAGAACCTTTCTTCCGTTCTTTGTAGCCATTCTCTTTCTGAAACCATGCTCTACAGCTCTCTGTCTCTTCTTAGGCTGGAATGTCATCTTCATCGTAAAACACCTCCTTAAAATAATCTAATAGATTTCGTACAAAACAAATCAAAAATTTATCCGAAATAAACAGCACTTAACATTATATTCACATTAGTACAAATAGTCAAGAGTTCTTTATAAAAAAGGTTGAAAAAAAAACAGATTTGATATAAAATAATTATTAGTGGGTTTATGCGCCTTAAAGCCCTTGAAACCACTAATAATCAGATTTTCAGTTACTATTCACGTCCGGACAAAGCTTATTTGCAGTTGCATTGAAACAGCGGATGACTGTGAAGCATATCTGCACGAATAGTAACCATTTGTATTTATTTTGGAGGAACCATGGCAAGTCGGGTAGAAGAAAAATGGAATGAAATACTTGAATTTTTAAAAACTGAATATAACATATCAAAAGTTTCATTTGATACCTGGCTTAAGGTTTTGGAATTTTTAAAGATTGAAGACGGATGTCTTTACCTTACTTCTCAGGATGTAACTGTTCAGCAGAATTTCAATTTTATCAGCAATAAATATTCAAAGCTCATAAAAACCGCAATTGCGGAGGTTACAAATCTTGAATACGATATCGTATTTGAAGTGAATTCCGATGAAAATACCTCAAATACCAAAAAAATCGATAATAAGACTACTGCCAACAATCTTGGCAATCCTCTTCATCCCGATTATACATTTGATAATTTTGTCGTAAGTACAAGCAACTCGCTTGCACACGCTTCTGCTCTCAAGGTAGCCGAAGCTCCCGGCGAATATTACAACCCGTTATATATTTACGGCAATTCAGGACTCGGTAAAACACATCTCATGAGTGCGGTCGGACATTATATTTTAGAGAACAGTCCGAATAAAAAAGTAATGTATGTCACGAGTGAAATATTTACAAATGAACTTATTGAGTCACTCAGAAACGGAAATACCGCACCTGCGGCATTCAGAGAAAAATACAGAAACGTTGATGTACTTCTGATTGACGATATCCAGTTTATCATAGGAAAAGCCGCTACACAGGAGGAATTCTTCTATACCTTTAATTCTCTTTACGAGGCAAAAAAGCAGATAGTCATTATTTCCGATCGTCCTCCCAGAGACTTTACCACTCTTGATGAACGCTGGAAATCACGCTTCGGATGCGGGCTCATTGTTGACATTACATCACCCGACTATGAGACAAAAATTGCCATACTTAAGAAAAAACTTGAAATCAAATCAAATGAAGGAACAGACGTGGATATTGATAACGACGCTCTTTCATATATGGCCGAAAATATCAATACAAGCATCAGAGAACTTGAGGGAGCTCTCACAAAAGTTATAGCCATGTCCAAAATCAGACGTGCTCCGGCTACAAAGGAGCTGGCTGAATATGCCCTCCGGGATGTGTGCTCTCCCAATAAAAAGAAGGTCATCACACCCGAATTTATTATGGAAGTTGTTGCGGAGCAGTTCGGTCTTTCAATTCAGGATATTCTTTCCAAAAAGAGAGACGATACCAGATCGAGCGCCAGACAGATTGCAATGTACCTTACAAGTGAATATACCGATCTTTCCAAAACCGAAATAGGCGATCTTTTTAATAAAGACCATTCCACAGTTATTCACAATATTAAAAAAATCAGTGAAAAGATCAATAATGATAAGGAAATTGCCGAGTCCATAAAGGTACTCACCAATAAAATAAATCCTGACAGAGATTAATTTATAACCATTTATCCACAGTATCAACATAAATACACCCTTGTTTTTGTTGATAACTTTTTACGGTCATCATTAAATCACATAATTATCAACAATTGTTTATCAATTATCATTGTTGATGTTTATAAAGAATATATAAGTGGATAACCGGTATTCAAAAATTTTATATATTTTTATAGTGTATTTTTTATACTTAACTTATTATTTTTTACCAACACTCTGTTATTTTGAAGAATGTATATTTTTCAGTATTAAGAGGCAATATTAACTTATAAACACCCCCTAATACTACTGTTTATTTTATTACTATTTCTATTACCTGAGGAGGAACTTTTTAAATGAAAATCATTTGTAACAAAAACAATTTACTTGTTGGTGTTAATATCGTATTGAGAGCAGTTCCTGTTAAAACCACGATGGACATTCTGGAATGCATCGTAATAAAGGTCATGGACGGTAAAATAAAGCTTATCGGAAATGATATGTCACTCGGAATAGAGACCTGCATAGACGGTGAAATCATAGAGGAAGGAACCGTAGCGGTAAATGCAAGAATTTTCTCGGAAATCATTCGTAAACTTCCCGATAACGAAATTTCTATAATAAATGATTCCAACAATCTTAAAATCAGATGTGAAAACGTAAAGTTTGATATTGCTTCGAGAAACTCAGATGAATTTCCGATGCTTGAACAGATTGAAAAGAACAACTGTGTTACCATGTCACAGCTCACACTGAAGGATATTATCAGACAGACTGTATTTTCAATTGCACCTGAAAACGAGTCTATCAAGGTTATGACCGGTGAACTTTTGGAAATAAATGAAAACAAACTCAGAATAGTTGCCCTTGACGGTCACAGAATAGCCATCAGAAATGTTGAACTTAAGCAGAACTACGGAAAATACAGTGTTATTATTCCGGGTAAAACACTTAACGAGCTCACAAAGATTCTTGCCGGAGAGCTTGAAAAGGAAGTCAACATCTATTTCAGCACGAACAATATTCTCTTTGAAATGGAAGATACCATTGTTCTTTCAAGACTTGTTGAAGGTAAATATTACAGTGTAAATCAGATGATTTCGGGAGATTATGATACAAAGGTTCAGGTGAACAACAGAGAGCTTACAGGATGTATTGACAGATCTCTGCTTCTGATAAAGGAAACCGATAAAAAGCCCCTTATTTTCAAGGTAAACGATGACAGTCTTGAAGTTAAGATAAATACTTCAATGGGTTCACTGAATGAAAAGCTCAACATCAAGAAGGAAGGCAACGATATTCTGATTGCTTTTAATCCTAAATTTATGATGGATGCAATGAGAGTTATCGATGATGAAGAAATAAACCTTTATATGATGAATGTGAAGGCACCGTGCATTATCAAGGACAAGGAAGAAACTTATATGTATCTTGTTCTTCCCGTTAATTTCAATGCGGATGCTGTTTAAATTTTTTTGTACAATCTTTGAATAGTTACTATTCAAAGTGTAATTGTTAAAAGGCAGAGTTTATAAATGCGTTTTGGACAGACTGTGAATAGTAACGCTGAATAATTGCAGCGAAGAAATCAGATTTATGTAAGGACGGATATGGCTTTCAGATGAGCTGTGAACGGACTGTGGATAAAAAATTATCCTTCGCAGAAAGAAGAAATGATGAAAAAAGTATTTATAAGGGATGAATTTATTAAGCTTGGCCAGGCTATGAAGCTTGCCGGATTATCGGAGACAGGTGTTGATGCTAAATATACCATTGAAAACGGAAACGTGAAGGTAAACGGAGAGGTTGAACTCAGAAGAGGCAGAAAGCTTGTTATTGGTGATACATTTTCATTTAACGGTGTTGATGTAAAGGTTGAAGCAAAGAGCGAAAAATAAATAATGGTTATTAATAAACTTGAACTCAGTAATTTCAGAAATTATGAATCTTTAAGCATTGAGCTAAGTCCAAAGGTTACGATTTTTTACGGTGATAATGCTCAGGGAAAAACGAACATACTTGAAGCAATTTATCTGGCGGGTACCACAAAATCACAAAAAGGCAGCAAGGATAAGGAAATGATTCGTTTCGGTGAAGAAGAATCACACATCAGAATGACTGTCGATAAGGAAGGTATCAGCAGAAGAATTGACATGCACCTGAAAAAAAATAAGTCCAAGGGTGTAGCAATTGACGGAATACCCATAAAAAAGGCTGCAGAGCTTTACGGTATGGTTAATATTGTGTCATTTTCACCGGACGATCTTTGCATCATAAAGGACGGACCTGCGGAGAGAAGAAGGTTCTGCGATATGGAGCTGTGTCAGCTTGATAAGCTCTATATGCATAATCTTACAGGATATACGCGGGCACTTGACCAGAGAAACAACCTGTTGAAGCAGATAGGGTACAACAGCGAGCTTACCGAAACATTAAATATATGGGACGAGCAGCTGGCAAATTTCGGAAAGTATATAATCGAAAGAAGACAGGTGTTTATCAAGGATATAAATGAAATTGCGGCTGATATTCATTCTAAACTCAGTGAAGGCAGAGAAAAACTTGAAATCAGGTATGTTCCGAATTCAACCGCAGAGTCATTTTTAAATGATTTGAATGAAGGCCGTGAAAGAGACATATGGCTGAAAATGACTAATTCGGGACCGCACAGGGATGATCTGGAGTTTTTAATTAACGGTGAGGATTCTAAAAAATACGGGTCACAGGGACAGCAGAGAACGGTTGCGCTCACGCTGAAGCTGGCCGAAATAGAGCTCGTAAAAAAACAGACATCGGCGAATCCCATACTGCTTCTTGATGATGTATTGTCGGAGCTTGACAGAAACAGGCAGACCAGACTGCTGAGTAATATCAGTGATATACAGACAATTATTACCTGTACCGGACTGGAAGAATTTGTGAAGGACAGGATAAAATACGATAAAATATTTAGGGTTGAAAACGGAACCGTAAGTATTGGAAAGTGGTGATTACATGAGTGAAGAATTCAACGTAGAACAAAATCAGGAATACGGCGCGGATCAGATTCAGATACTCGAAGGTCTTGAAGCAGTCAGAAAAAGACCGGGTATGTATATCGGAAGTACGTCCTCAAGAGGAATTCATCATCTTGTATATGAAATAGTTGATAATGCCGTAGATGAGGCGCTTGCCGGATACTGTACCACAATTGATATATCAATTAATCAGGACAATTCAATTACCGTTATAGATGACGGAAGGGGAATACCGGTTGAAATAAATAAAAAGAAAGGTATTTCATCCGTTGAAGTAGTATTTACTATTCTTCATGCGGGCGGTAAATTCGGCGGTGGAGGATATAAGGTATCGGGTGGTCTTCACGGAGTAGGTGCGTCTGTAGTAAATGCTCTTTCAGAATGGCTTGAAGTAACTGTTGAGAAAAACGGTAAAAAATACTGGCAGCGTTTTGAAAGAGGAAAGGTTACGGAGCATCTGAAGGAGATAGGCGATACCGACAGACACGGAAGTACCGTTACTTTCCTTCCCGATAAAGAAATATTTGAAGATACCGTATATGATTTTGGAACACTGAAGCAGAGACTTCGCGAAATGGCATTTCTGACAAAAGGTCTGAAGATAGTTCTTCATGACAAGCGTGAAGGAAAAGAACAGACGAAGGAATTTCATTATGAAGGCGGAATCAGTGAATATGTTGCATATCTGAACAAAAATCAGAGTGTTCTTTATCCTGAAATCATTTACTGTGAAGGCAATAAGGGTGATGTTTACGTTGAAGTGGCCTTACAGCATAACGACGGCTACAATGAGGGCTGCTACAGCTTTGTAAATAACATTACCACCCCCGAGGGAGGTACTCATTATACCGGCTTCAAGAATGCCATCACAAAGACATTTAATGATTATGCAAGAAATGCAAAGCTTTTGAAGGAAAATGAAGAAAATCTTTCAGGTGAGGATTTAAGAGAAGGACTTTCGGCAATTATCAGTATCAAGATTCCGGAGCCTCAGTTTGAAGGACAGACTAAGCAGAAGCTTGGAAACAGTGAAGCAAGAAGTGCCGTAGATGCGGTTGTTACCGAGAAGCTTACATATTTTTTGGAGCAGAATCCCACTGTTGCAAGGATTATTGTGGAAAAGGCGGTGCTTGCACAGCGTGCGCGTGATGCGGCGAGAAAAGCAAGAGACCTGACCAGACGTAAGACAGCACTTGAAGGCATGAGTCTTCCCGGAAAGCTTGCAGACTGCTCCGACAAGAATCCTGAAAACTGTGAAATATTCATAGTCGAGGGAGATTCCGCCGGCGGCTCTGCAAAGACAGCCCGTCACAGAGCTACTCAGGCAATACTTCCGCTTCGAGGAAAAATACTTAATGTCGAGAAGGCGCGTCTTGACAAGATTCTCGGAAATGAAGAAATAAAGGCGATGATTACAGCATTCGGAACAGGTATTTCGGATGATTTTGATATCAGTAAGCTCAGATACAATAAAATTATCATCATGACCGATGCCGATGTGGACGGTGCTCATATCAGTACACTTATGCTTACATTCCTTTACAGATTCATGCCGGAGCTTATTAAGCAGGGACATGTATTTTTGGCCCAGCCGCCTCTGTACAAGGTTGAAAAGAACAAAAAGGTGTGGTACGCCTACAGTGATGATGAGCTGAACAATATCATGATTGAGATAGGACGTGACGGAAACAATACTGTTCAGAGATATAAAGGTCTCGGTGAGATGGATTCAGACCAGCTGTGGGATACAACCATGGATCCTCAGAAGAGAATTCTCAGAAAAGTTGAAATGGATGACGACAATATTGCCGAGCTGAATGTTACATTCAATACGCTGATGGGCGATAATGTTGAGCCGAGAAGAGAATTTATCGAAGCAAATGCCAAATTTGTAAAGAATCTTGACTTTTAATTTTACAGCGGGCGGTTACCTGTTGTAAGAAAGTTACTGTTTACGGTCAGTTAACCATGAATGCAGGCAAGATAGTCACATGCTGCAAAAACGAAGGCTGAATATGTATGCAAAAAAAGCCACCGATTGTGAATGCGAAGGCTGAATATGAACGCAAAAAACCAAAGGTTGTGAATGCGAAGGCTGAATATGAACGCAAAAAAACCACCGGTTGTGAATGCGAAAGCCGGAATATGAACGCAAAAAAGCCAAAGGTTGTGAATGCGAAGGCCGAATATGAACGCAAAAAAGCCAAAGGTTGCAAATGTGAAGACCGGATAATGTATGCAAAATAAGCCACCGGTTTCGAAACAGCAACTGACTGTATGTCAACAGGATTTATGAATTTTTTGGCCGGACGGTGAACAGTAACGAATAGTAACGTTGAAAAGTCATGTATGAAAGGATATAGAGGATGGATGAAGAGATAAAGTATGACCAGGTCAATAATGTAGACCTTAAGGGTACAATGGAGACCTCATATATAGATTATGCCATGTCCGTAATCGTATCGAGAGCTCTTCCCGATGTCAGAGACGGTTTAAAGCCTGTTCAGAGACGAATTTTATATGCAATGATAGAGCTGGACAACAAGCCGGATAAGCCTCACCGTAAGTGTGCGCGTATTGTCGGTGATACCATGGGTAAATACCATCCCCACGGCGACAGCTCCATCTACGGAGCACTGGTAAATCTGGCCCAGGAATGGTCTACCAGATATCCGCTTGTAGACGGACACGGAAACTTTGGTTCGGTCGACGGAGACAGTCCGGCTGCCATGCGATATACAGAAGCTCGTTTAAGCAAAATTTCAATGGAAATGCTTGCAGATATCAACAAGGAAACAGTTGATTTCAGCCCGAACTTTGATGAAACGGAAAAAGAGCCCGATATACTTCCCGCGAGAATACCGAATCTGCTTATCAACGGTACTACCGGTATAGCTGTAGGTATGGCTACAAATATTCCTCCACACAACGTAGGAGAGGTTATTGACGCCGTAACTTATATTATCAACAAGAGAATAGAAAATAACGAGGAAGCTTCCATTGATGAAGTTATGCAGATAATAAAAGGACCTGATTTCCCCACGGGTGCCACAATTCTCGGAACCAGAGGAATAGAAGAGGCATATCGTACAGGACGCGGCAAAATCAGGGTCAGAGCCGTTACGGATGTTGAACCGATGCAGAACGGCAAAAACAGAATTGTTGTGACAGAGCTTCCGTACCTTGTAAATAAGGCAAGACTTATTCAGAAAATTGCGGAGCTTGTAAAGGACAAAAAGATAGACGGAATCACCGAAATACGTGATGAATCGGACCGTCAGGGAATGAGAGTATGTATTGAGCTGCGTCGTGACGTAAATCCCACGGTTATTCTGAATCTGCTTTACAAGCATACACAGCTGCAGGACAGTTTTGGTGTAAACATGCTTGCTCTTGTGGACGGTGAGCCGAAGGTACTTTCACTTTTACAGATACTTCAGTGTTACATAAAGCATCAGGAGGAAGTAGTCAGACGCCGTACAGTTTATGATTTGAGAAAGGCTGAAGAGCTTGCACATATCAAGGAAGGACTGCTAAAGGCTCTGGACGTTATAGATCAGATAATTGCAATCATCAGAGCATCAAAAAGTACTCAGGAGGCAAAAAATTCATTAATCGAAACGTTCGGCTTTGATGATGTACAGGCACAGGCCATTGTTGATATGAGACTGCGTCAGCTGACAGGTTTGGAAAGAGAAAAGCTGGAGGCTGAATATGCGGAGCTTATGGAAAAAATCAAGGATTACAGAGCAATTTTAGCTGATGAAAATGTTCTTCTCGGTGTGGTACGTGATGAAGCTGCCGCTATCGGAAATAAATACCGCGATGAAAGAAGAACAAAGATCGGATATGATGAATATGATATTTCACTTGAGGATCTGGTTCCGGATGACGACACGGTTATCGCAATGACAAAGCGCGGATATATCAAGAGAATGACCCTTGACAACTTCAAAAATCAGCACAGAGGCGGTAAGGGAATAAAGGGAATGCAGACTGTTGAGGATGATTACATTGAAGATCTGTTTATGACAACAAATCATCATTACATCATGTTCTTCACAAACAAGGGTCGTGTGTACAGACTGAAGGCTTATGAGATACCTGAGGTTTCAAGAACATCACGAGGAACAGCCATTGTAAATCTGCTTCCGATAAACGGAGATGAGAAGGTAACTGCCACTATTACGGTACGCGGCTTTGACTATGACAGCTATCTGCTTATGGCGACAAAGAACGGAATTATCAAAAAGACCAGACTTTCGGAGTATGCAAATATCAGAAAGGGCGGTCTTATCGGAATTACGCTTCGTGATGATGATGAGCTTATCGGTGTTAAGTGTACGAATGATGAGAGCGAGGTATTCCTTATCACCAAGTACGGCCAGGCTATCAGATTCAGGGAAAGTGATGTACGTCTGACAGGACGTCAGTCAATCGGTGTAATAGGAATGAATCTTGAGGATACCGATGAAGTCGTGGCTATGCAGCTTGATAATCAGGGCAAATATCTGCTTGTGGTTTCCGAACACGGTTACGGAAAGCTTACCGAAACAGATGAATTCACCGTTCAGCACCGTGGCGGAAAGGGAATAAAGTGCTACAAGATAGTTGAAAAGAGCGGAAGCCTTGTCGGTGCAAAGATAGTAGATACCGTCGGTGAAATTATCATGATGACAAACAGCGGTACGACCATCAGACTGAATATAGCCGATATCAGTATCATCGGAAGAAATACCACCGGAGTTAAACTGATAAATCTTGAATCCGAATCAAAGACATTTGTGGCAAGTTTTGCAAGAGTAAAGGAATCAGAAGCAGACGCCGACATAAACCAGGGCGGAGCAGGAGAGGTTGCTACAGACGATATATTTGATGATGACGAGGACGAGGACGAGGAAAAAAATCATCTGAATGATTCTGATTATGATGATAATCAGAAGGATGACAATTCGGATGACAGCATTGAATGATTGTTATGATTAACTGCTGATGGAGAAAAGTAATTACTTATTAACTGTTCGGACAAAAAATCAATGATTATTCAATAATTAACGGTCCGAGATAACCGGTTGGAATAGGTTTACCTGTCATCTGACTGAAAAAAGTTAAAAGACCATCACGCAGGATTGCCTGAGTGATGGTCTTTGATTTATATTTTGATTAATGTTTATGATTAATGTTTATGACTAAGACTTCCCATACCCAAAATTGAATTCGCACCTTATTGGTGTGGGAAGTTTGAGTAATATAATTTGAGAAGGTGAGGCACAATTGCTTTGCCAAGAGATTATTGGAGGTTTTATTATGGTAGAGAGAGAAATTAACGCAAGAAGCCCCTGGCCGCTTGACAGCACCATATGCTTTGACAGAGTGCTCGGGGAAGTAAACCGTGAAGGAATGCAGGGTTTTGAAATCCTTCCGGACGGTAAGGTACATGTAAGAGTGGTGGCACCCAATGCGAAGGAAGTGGTTCTGGACCGCTTCGGTACCATCTATCCGCTTAAAAAAGTGGACGAGGCCGGAGGTTTTGAAGGGACGGTAGATATGGGTACCGGCTTTTTATACTTCTTCCTCAAGTATGACGGGAATGATGTGATGAATCCCTGTCTTCCCATTGGCTATGGCTGTTGTCGTCCGATGCATTTCTTTGATGTTCCGGTTCCCGGAGAGGAGTGGGACAGATTAGAGGGTGTGGAGCATGGTGCGGTCGCAAGACATTATGTTTTATCTTCCGTGACAGGCAAGCATGAGATTTGTCTGGTTTATACGCCGCCGAAGTATGATCCGGCGAAGAAGTATCCGGTGTTCTATCTGCAGCACGGTTACGGTGAGAATGAGACAGGTTGGGTATTCCAGGGTCATGTGGGACGTATCGCGGACCAGCTTTTGGCAGCAGGTGAGATGGAAGAGATGATTATCGTTATGGGTAATGGCATGACACAGCCTAAGGATGATGATGAAGGTCCATTAATGCGTATGCTGTTCCCTGAGATTCTGGTGAAGGACTTTATTCCTTATATCGAGAGTCATTACAATGTTTATACTGATAAATGGAATCGTGCCATGGCAGGTCTTTCCATGGGAAGCTTCCAGACCAGCATTACGACACTTTCACATCCGGAGCTGTTCGGTTATGCGGGTTTATTCAGCGGTTTCCTTCGTGCACCCTGGGGAGATAATGCGGACGAGGCTCCTTATCTGGCTATCACGAAGGATGCGGATCGTTTCAACAAAGAATTCAAGGTATTTTACCGTGCCATGGGTACCGAGGACCAGTATTTTGACAGCTTTGCAAAGGATGACAAATATCTTGAGGGCAAGGGTCTTAACATGATTCGTGAGACCTTCCCCGGCTATCATGAGTGGACGGTATGGAGACGCTGTATCCACAGCTTCCTTCCCAGACTGTTCCGTTAATGAATGTGGTGATGAAGATTGTTTAGCTTAGTCGGAGAAGTCCTCTCCCACTGAGCTAAGTGCAGGGGGGATGATTAAACTAAACTGTACCACGGATAGTGGACAGTAAAGATATTCACGAAAATATATGGAATAGAGGTGCAATATGGATTATCAATACAATGCTTTTATCAGTTATCGTCATTGTGAAGTTGATCAGTTCGTAGCCGGCAATTTACATAAGAAACTGGAAAAGTTCAAACTTCCCAAAGCTTCAAAAACAATGCTTCCTGCGGGTTCAAAAGGAAAGATTGAGCGTGTATTTAGAGATGAAGAAGAGCTTCCTTTGGTAACGGATCTTTCAGAACCTATTGAGAAAGCATTAACCAATTCGGACTTCCTTATTGTTATCTGTACGCCGAGACTTGCTGCATCCAGATGGTGTCAGAAAGAGATTGAGACATTTATGGGAATGCATGGAAGAAGCCATATCCTTTTAGTTTTGGCAGAAGGAGAACCGGAGGAATCATTTCCTGAATTGATGACATATGAAGAGGTTGAGACTTTAGATGATAACGGTAATAAGGTCATCGAAAGAAGAAGTATTGAACCTCTTGCAGCCGATGTTCGCGGTGCGAACAATAAGCAGAGACTTAAGGCCATGGATATTGCCGTTATCAAATTGGCAGCAGCTATGTTTGGGCTTAATTATGACGATGTTAAACTTCGTCACAGAGAACAGAAACTTAAAAGACGCATACGTATATGGAGTTCTATTGCCGCGGCAGTAGCGTTTTTTGCATGTGTGTGTCTTTTTTTGCTGGCTAAGATTAATTCGCAGAATATCGAACTTCAGGACAAATATGCATCGTCACAGGCTATGGCGGCAGAAGAACTTCTTGGAGCAGGAAGAAGAGAAGATGCTCTGTATGCAACAACATCGGTTCTTCCTAAACATGGAGATTATAATGCGGAAGCGTATAGGGTATTAAATGAAGCGATGAAGCTGTATTCTACGGGAGAATCGTTAATTCCCACAAAGATTTATAAAGTAGATACTGAAGTATCGCAATATTGCATATCAAAAGATGGATCATATGTAGCAATTCTGGCAGGCGGTGAGATAAGTGTATTTGATTCGACTAACGGGGAGTTGATATGTACGGTGAAGTGCGATGGCATATATAGCGGACTATCCTTGTTTGCTTTTGACGGAAACAAAGGATTAATCTATTGCAATGTCGGAGAAATGAGATATTTTGACTTGAAATCGGGGGAAGATACTCTTATAGAGAAATCTGCAGGTGCTGCAATCAGAGGACAGGAATCGGATATCGTGGTAGTGTTAACGTATGATAGGTTGTACGGATATCGAAACGGTGAATGTATATGGACAGAAGACATATCCAATATCGGTGAAGATATATTGTGTATGTGGAGTTCGGATTTCGGTTATTCTGCGGACAATTCTGTTTTGACAATAGCGGCCAACAATAGCGGCGGTCAGACATACTTTTTGTCATTTGAAACCGAAACGGGAAAAATACTTGCTTCGTTTGAAGATTCGTTTTCTGCAGAAGTGCGAGTTACGTCGGATACTTTTTTGATTTATGCTATAACGAATATACGTTCACAGGGAGTAAGCTATCTGTATTTGTTGAATGCAAGAACAGGAGAGAATTACGGATCTGTTTGGATTCCTGTCAGCGAAGTATGTGACGTCGACATGATTGACGAGAATTTGTTTATAAGAGCGAAAAACAATACGGTTCTTCTTGATATATATGATTTCTCCCAGACAGGGATTGCCGAAGGCTGCAATATTCCGGTGGACTCGTTTACTGATGACGGTGAACCGTATGTAGTTGATGCACGAGGTCATATTTATTTTCTCAGGGGAGAAGCGCAGTATGGTTGGGATATTTCTTTTGATAAATTTGACATTTTGCCGGGGGAAAGCGTTGTCGGAGCACGTTTCGCGGAAGGAAAGTATTTCTATCAGTTTTCCAACTCGGATTATATAGCTTTATATGAAGAAAATCCTGATTCGATGGCCAAAAGAATTACGATAGAAGAAGTCTTTAAGGATAAGCGATTCAGTGAAGCCAAGAATGCTTCCTCTGAAATAGATATGATAAAAGACGTTCAAAAGCAGAATGTAAGATATGCTGTATTGTCAGATGATGAATCAAAGATTCTTTTAGCAATGTCGGACATGAGTATACGAATCTATGATAAGAAAAGATATAAGCTTCTTAAAGTGCTCTATGATATGACAAATGTTCCCATAACTTCATTTGTGTATTTGAAGGAAGAAAAAATATACATAGTAACGGCGGGTTATTACAGTTATATATTGGATGACGACCTGAATTATATTGCAGAAACTAACACTATAGTCGGATACGAAGAAGGTAATTTTTACATTAATGACAATGAAAGATACTATGAAGTTCCGTATGTATCGTATTCATTAACGCTTAACCTCGGAAAGGAAATTATTGGAGATTATGAACCGGAAGACAGGGTTGTTAAGAAGTATAATATGACAGAATAAGAAGTTGGAGACAGCAGCTGCTGAAATAATTGATTTCCGGATTATCAGGAGCTTGTCAGCAGATACTGCAGGAAATCTTTCTGCGATTGATGGGGAAGGATGGTTTGTACCGCGAGCATGTGAAGTTTTTAGTTGGTACTAAGCTTTCACTTAAGTTTATCAAGAATCATCTTGATGATATATATGATGATATCCGTATGTTTAACAATTATGATGACAGTATCGCAACCTATGGATATACGGTGCAGACTGATTGGGATTACACTCAGGAGAGACCATACAAGGGCGATGTAATCAAGGATAAACGCAGGATGTACATCCACTATTATTACAGCACCGAAAAAGGTGCCGATGATGAGCAGGCCTTTGATAAAAGGATTGCCAGTCTATGCAAAGAGCTGCTTGATGATAAGCCTGTGGAGAGCCATAAAAAGGCTTATGAACAGTTCTTCGAGGTTAAAACCACACCTAAACGTGGTCGTCAGGTTTATTACAAAGAAGATGCCATAAAAGAAGCCGGAAAGTATCTTGGATACTTTGCTCTGATTACCAACGAAACAATGGATGCTTTCACTGCATTACATCTTTATAGAATGAAAGATGTAGTAGAGAAAGCTTTTGGTAACATAAAGGAACGTCTTAACACGAGACGACTTCTTGTTTCAAGCGAGAAAGGGCTTGATGGCAAAATCTTCACTGAATTTGTAGCATTGATTTTGATCTCTCACCTGGATCACAAGATGAAAGAGTCAGGGTTATATAGTAACTATACAATGCAGTCACTACTTGATAAACTCGATGTTCTTGAATGCTTTGAAGATGAAAAGCATTCACTTAGAATCGGAGAAATGCTTAACAAGCAGGCTGAAATATATGAGGCTCTCGGAGTAAAGGCGCCAACCTCGTCATGTTAATCCGAGAATCCAGGTTGAAGGAACCGGTGCGCTGTTGCATGTACATGCTTCTTCCAACAAAGATGTTGCCAAGTTTATAACGCAGAAGTGAAATCGATGGAATACCTTTTTCTTTGGTTCCGTTGCATTTCTTTAAAATCAGACCTACATGATGATTAGAAAAAAATCTTTGAATACAATCAAGTAAAGCATTCTCATCAGCATAATTCTGTGTTAAAATAGACATGGCATACATCTCCTTTGTATAAATGGTTTCTCGACAATTCCATTATACCAAATGTAACGTATTTATGCCTTTTTTACTTTATAGGAAATTACGTCCTATAAAGTAAAAAACGCTCCGCGAGGATGCGCACGCTTTTGCTTTCGGTTTTTGTCGCTGACGCGATGCAAAAGCGGCGCAGCATGTCGCAAGCGACATGCTTTCTTGTTGGCTGAAATATTGAATTTTCAAGGTTCAACACACCTTATTAGTGTGGGAAGTTTGAGTTTATGATTAATGTTTTATGATTAATGTTTTATGATTAATGTTTTATGATTAATGTTTTATGATTAATGTTTTATGATTAATGTTTTATGATTAATGATTATGATTAATGCTTTATGATTAATGATTATGATTAATGCTTATGGATTTATAGATTATGATTAACGCTTTTTGTTTTATGGGAGAACATCATTATGAGTGAAATCAGTAATGCAATTAACTGGATAAATACAAATATCCTGTGGGGAATACCAATGATATTACTTATTATTGGTACAGGTATATTTCTCACAACAAAAGCCGGATTTATACAGGTCAGAAAATTTAAGGATTCATTAAAAACAACAATTATTCCCACTATAAAAAGTGTTTTTAAGAGTGATAAGAAAAATAAAAAAGAAAAAAACAGCGGCATTTCGCAATTTGAAGCGTTTTCGGCAGCTATTTCCGGAACGGTGGGAACCGGCAATATTGTGGGTGTTGCCGGAGCAATGATTTCCGGAGGTCCCGGTGCGGTGTTCTGGATGTGGGTATCAGCGTTCTTTGGCATGTTTACAAACTATTCGGAGAATGTTCTCGGTCTGTATTTCAGAAAAAAGGACGAAGACGGCGGTTTTTCGGGCGGACCGATGTATTACCTTGAACATGGGACAAAATCAAAGCTTCTTGCAAAAATTTTTGCGTTTTGCTGTACCTTTACGGCGATTGGAATGACCATGGTACAGACAAATTCGATTTCGGAGACAATACAGAATCTGTCGGACAAGGAATCATCAAAACCGGTGATAGCACTTATTACCGGTATAGTGGTAGCCTCATTTACGGCACTGATTATCATGGGTGGAATTAAGAAAATAGGGCGTGTAGCCTCAATGATTGTACCCTTCATGGCCCTTCTGTTTATCATTCTTGCATTTGTAATTATCGGAGCAAATATCACTTCGGTACCCGGCGCTTTTTTACTAATATTTGAAAGTGCCTTCAGTACAAAAGCCGTAGGAGGCGGACTTCTTGGCGTTATGATAATGAGGGGGATGAGATTCGGCTGTGCCAGAGGAGTATTTTCAAATGAAGCGGGACTGGGCTCATCCGTAATCGCACATTCGGCTTCAGAAACACGTGAACCGGTAAAGCAGGGTCTTTGGGGAATTTTTGAAGTATTCTTTGACACATTCATTATTTGTACACTTACAGCGCTTTCAATTATATGTACAAGCGAATATGACTTTACCGATGTCATTGGTAATGCTGCGGCCGGACTGAACAAAAATGCGGTTGCTTCGCATGCCATGGGAGAAACCTTTGGTCTGTTCGGTACGGTAATGTATTCGATTATTTTGCCGTTGTTTGCATTTACAACTGTGCTTGCGTGGTCCTACTACGGTGAAAAGGCTGTGGAATACCTTTTCGGAAGCAGAAGTGGAAAAATTAAAATAATATATAAAGTAATCTATGTATTGTTAATTGTTGTGGGCGCGGTAATAACCAGTGACCTGGTATGGAGCCTTGATGATATGTTTAACGCGGCTATGGCGATTCCAAACCTGATTGGACTGATATCATTGAGCGGACTCATATGCAAAATTACAAAGAACTATTACGACAGAAAATCGGGGCTTAATATCGAGCCGATGCTGTCAGCTTATCCGGAGATGAATGAAGAATTCAAAAAGGATATAGCACGAATGAAGTCTGAAAATAAAAATTAATGGGGATAAAAGGGGGTAATAATTATGGGGTATTGTTTGTTCACTGAAGCTGCAAATGCAGCCGGAATGATGATTTTTGGAGATGTGTCATCATTCAATTCTCTGATGATGTTTGACTTTCCAAAGTGGATTGTAATCGTCGCTTTTGCGGTACTTCTGCTTGCGGGTGTCAAATTTGCACCGCGCGGAAAATTTCATGAGGATGCGCTTTCACTTGAAAACTCAAAGTGTATTCAGGGCTTTGCGGCTGTAGGAATTGTTCTGCATCATCTTACTCAGTATTATTCGGAAAAAAGTATATTTAATGAGCTGTCCTTTTTTTCGGAAATCGGAGTTTTTTTCGTAGGAATCTTCTTCTTCTTTTCCGGATACGGACTGTACAGCAGCCTTATGAACAAGGAGAATTATCTGAAGGGATTTTTAAAAAAACGTCTCATTACCGTACTTGTACCATTTTATGTGGTCAACCTTGTGTTTGTTTTAAGCAGCCTGCTGAATGGCAATAAAATGAGCCTGACAGAGTTTTTTGCCGCTTTATCGGGCTGGATACTCACAAACTCTCATATGTGGTACATTGTAGAGATAGTTATTCTTTATATCGTTTTTTACCTTGTTTACAGATTTATAAAAAACAGAAATACTGCCACTGTTGTTATGTCGGTATTTGTGATTGCGATGATAATCGGAAGTCTTTTGCTCGGACATGGCGCGGATATGAGCTGCCGGTTCTGGTTTCAGGGCGAATGGTGGTATAATGCATCACTTCTCTTTATTGTTGGTATACTGGCAGCCAAGCATAGAACACGGATTCTTGAGGTTGTGCGGAAGCTGTATCGGGTTCTTCTTCCGATATCGGCAGGTCTGGCTGTTTTCTTCTACATTTTTACGGAAAAAGCTCTGCGGGAATGGTCCTACTGGAACGAGTATCCGGGACATCCCGGATATAAGGAGAAGTTCCTTACGCTTGCATTTCAGCTTCCGTTCATTCTGTTTGCTGTCATTACGGTTATTCTGATCATGCTGAAGGTAAAGTTCGGTAACCGCGTGCTGAAATTTTTGGGTACTGTTTCACTTGAACTTTATCTGATACACAATCTTTTCCTGAACGGACTTTTAGACGGAACAATACTCCGTGTAAAGAGCGAGGGCCTGCTGATTCTGCTTACGTTTGTATTGTCAATTGCCGCCGCATATGCTCTGAACGGAATTGACCGTTACATAATAGGCCTGATAAACGGGAGAATCAGGACAGTTAATCCCGAGGCAAAGCGAATCAATTCATTCAGCATAATAAAGCTGATAATGGCGTTCCTTGTAGTGACTATTCATTTTCCGTTACGAAACGGCGGGGATTATTTTGTTGCGTTTGGAAAAACAGCAGTTCCGGTATTCTTTGTAATCAGCGGGTATCTTCTTTTCAGGGATGATTCGAAGGAAATGATGCAGAGATTGTGGAAGCAGACGAAACGAATCTTCCTGATTACTGTGATAAGCAATGCTGCGTATGCATTGTATTGTCTGATTACGGAAGGAATGCATATTTTCGGTGTTACATATTTTACAGAGCAGAGAATACGTGCTTTTCTGCTTTACAATGTATCGCCGTTCTCGGAGCATTTGTGGTTCTTAGGTTCGATGCTTTATGCACTCCTGATAATCATGCTTCTTACAAAGCTTAAAATTTTAAAGAAAGTAATGTACGCTGCTCCGCTCCTGATTCTGACATATATGTTCCTTTCATGGAATGATCCGATGGAGCCGTTTGCATACAGGAACGCACTTCTTATTGCACTTCCTTATCTTTCGATGGGGATGCTTGTGAGACGTTATGAAGATAAGCTGATGAAAATAAAGGCACCGTTTTACTGGATAGCGGCGCTTATCCTCTGTGTGACGACAGTGCTGGAAATCAGGATGCATACGTTTGGAACGGGGGTTCCTTTTATAAGCACAGAAATACTCACTTACGTGATTGTTTTCCTTTGTCTAAAGTACAGGGATTTCGGCAAAAATACCATAGCCGAACGACTCGGAAGACAGTGTACGCTGTTTGTTTACATTGCACATATTATGATAGGTCTGATAATTATCGACAATACTCCGGCCAATATCGGCCTGTTTTCTAAATACGGTGCAATTACGGCGTTTGTGATATCACTTATCCTCGCTGTACCTGTTAAACTGTTCATTCTGTGGGTTAAAAAGAAGTGTCACAGATAATTCGGTTTAGTTCGACGAAACTTCGCCAGAGTCACTGAAATGGACCGATGAAAGCACACTAGCTTTTTGTCTGTCTTTTGGAACATGTGAAAAAATTAATATGGCAAAAATTGAGTGAGGAAGGCATCATAAGTGATTATGATGCCTTATTATAAGATGAAATTAAGATGGTATAATGCTAATGTAGGTTATTTATGTAGTTTTTGGTAAAAACAGCAATAAATGAGAAAAGAAAAGCAAAAAAGAGATATTCATTAATTCAAATAATGATAATATTAAACCGTTTTGGTAAAATAAAATAATAGACAAAAATTTGGCAAAGCGGTGGAAACATAGCGGCGCAAAGCATTGAATCTACGGTTGAAAAACTATGATTGTCGTGTTGCAATGATTATTAATCATTGCTTTTTTTTGTTTATACAAGTGAATTGTGAGGTTGGTCTATGAAAAAATTTATTGTGATGTGCGTAGTTGGTTTACTGATGACTGTTTGCATGGCAAATGTGGAGGTCAAATGTGAAGAGTATGTTTATGATGAGTTTAGTCGATTAGTATGTGTGATTTATGAAAACGGAGACAGAATTGAATATGAATATGATAATAATGGTAACATTATTAGGTCTCATGCTGAGATAAAAAATAAAAAAGATAAATCAGAAACAGAGGATAATCCCGGTCAGGAAACGGAAGAAAACTCCGACCAGGATCCCGTAGACAATCCCAGTCAGGATTCGGAAGATGATCCCGGTCAGGGAATGAAAGAAAACCCTGACGAAGAGCCGGAAGATAATCCCGGTCAGGGAATGAAAGAAAACCCTGACGAAGATTCGGAAGATAATCCCGGTCAGGGAACGAAAGATAAACCTGATCAAGAAACGGAGGATAATCCCGGCCAAAAAGCGGAGGAGAATTCTGATCAGGGAGAAGAAGACAATTTAGGTACGAATTCAGAAAACAATGATAGTAACCAAGGTGAAAGTGTAGAAAATCAAAAATACGATAACATTGATAGTAATGAAGTTTTAGAAGACAATGTCCACAAGCACTTGACTATTACCCAAAAAGAAGTAGAGAAATTAATCAGTGTAGCAATTAATAGTCTTCAAAAACAGCCATTAGGAATAAACAATAAGGTTTTTGAACAAACGATTTCAAAGAGTATTATTAATCTCTTTGAAATAACGGAAAGAACAACAAAGTTGATTAAGTCATACAAGTTAGCCACCATTAGAAGCATGCAAACAGTATTAGAAAAAATTAAAAATAGTATTGTTTATTCAATAAACAAAAGAATGTTTATTAACCGATAATATATATCACCAGTAATGCTCGATTATTTTTTTTTAATTAGCGAGGTTAATCGTTTTACATTAATAATAACATAAAGAATAAGGGAAGAAAAAATGGACAGATTACATATTTCAGGGAAAACAAGAATATTTATAAGAAAATTAGTAGCTATTGTTCTGGCAATACTTATGTTACCACTTAATCAGGTTTCTGAGTGCATTTTAGTATATGCTGATGAAACAAACCAAGTGATAACCGGTATTGATAGTGAAATCCAGAATGAAGAATCTTCGGAAGATGTAAAATTAGAGGGAGAAAAAGAGACTAACGAGGAGTGTGAAGCAGGGGCTCAGATTAGCGGAAATATTACGGAAGAACCGTTGATTTCCGATGAGAATACCGAAGAATCACAGGTTAATGATGTAAATACGGTAGGATTTCAGGCGAGTGAAGATTCTATGGAAGGAAGTTCCACCAACCTGGAGAATACAGAAAAGCCACAAGTGATCATAAATTCAGAAAATATTGAGCAATCGCTTGAAAAACCGGGTTGCGAAGGACTTGAGGATGAGAATACCAATAATGAAGGTCAGAATTCAGATGGGACAAATCTGGACGATTTAGTCGAAGATAATTTGGAAAATAATCTTATTATTGACAAATCATTGTCAGTGATGGGACAAATAGCTGATGATGGAACAATTAGATTATCGTGGAACGATATTAGTGTTGATGACGTATGTTACCAGATTGAAAGAGACGGAGTAATAATTGCCGAAACAGAAGACAGTCTGAATCAGTATATATATGATGACTGTACTACTGAAGCAGATGCCTGTTATAGCTATAGAATTATTGCATATCAGAAAGAAACTGTTATTAGTGAGCCAGGGGAATCTGCATTGTCAGAGAGTAATGATTCTGAAAAAATAGAAGAGGAAAATGTTGTTTATACAAAAATATGTGAAAGCAATGAGGTTGTTCTGCAGATGCCATCTGTGCTGGTAATCAGTAGCGACTATACATTAAATGGAAATATGACTGTATATAGCTTAACGATAAATGGTGGAACTCTTAACCTTAACGGATATGCTTTGAAAGTCTGCAAGAACTGTATAATTAATAGTGGTGCATTAAATTATAATAAGGGTGCGCTGTACTGTTACGGTGATATGCGAGTAGAGTATAACGCAGCTATGTATATGGAACGTGCGAGCGACTATCTCTATATTCAGGGAGAACTATATCTTGGCAGTCGATATAACAATTATCACTATCTGACAAATGGAATCATTGAAGCATGTGGAAATATAACCGCATATTATGAATACAGTGCAACAGATTATCATAAACTGATTCTGAGCGGTAATTCACGACAGACTATTAAGTTAGAAAGTGCATTTAAATTCAGTAATGTTGAAAATCGTAATTATTCTGAGGGTGGAGTTGAGTTTAGTAAATCTGAATTTTGTTGCAATTATTCCGGAAATGAAAGTCAAAAGTTATTTATTAACGGAGCAGAGGCGATATATGCCAAAACACTTAATTCTGACATTACTTATGACAATGATGCAATCCTTTTTGATGGGGAACTTGATTTGAACGGTCACACATTGACTGTTAACGGTAATTTATATGTTTCCGGTGGAATAATGTTTATCAATACCGGAATACTGAATGTAACAGGAAATTTGGAAGTGGTCGGATATTCAAACAACGGCGAATCAGCACCAGAGAACTGTGGATGGGGAAGAGTTTATCTCGGAAATGAAAATGATATTGTAAATGTATCTGGCAATGTTTTGGTGCATGAGTCACGAATAAGAAATTCATACAGAAGTATTCTTTCAACCAGGGAAGGATTTGAAATTAATGCCGGAACAGTTAATGTAGGTGGCAATATGACGGTTACATATTGCAGGTTCTATTATAGTGGAAATTATCCTTGCCTTAAAATTTCGTCGGAAGCTGCAAGGCTTAATGTCGATGGCGACTTTACAATTGGTGGAAGCTGTTCATGTAATGTTTCAAACGGACTTGTTTCTATCAAAGGAAATTTAGTTGCTAACGGAAATATGTATGTTAATACCAAGAAATACATTATACCTGAGAATTCTGAAGAAGAACCCGTCATTGACGGTGAATATATAGTCACCAATTTAAAATCCGGTGTAGTAATAGGCGGAAATGTTTCAACGGGGTCATCCTGTGAAATAAATGTAGCAAACGGATATATGGCTGTTGGCGGGAATACAGGTATAACAGGTCGGTTGAGAGTTGGAAAAGCAAAATATATTTCAGTCGGTGATTTTACGGCAAGATATACAGGCTATCCATATAATTATGACAAGGTTTATCTTGACTATGCGGAATCAGAACTGATAGTGAAAAGTAATGTTACAATAACTAATAGTGCTCAGTTCCAGACGCTTGCAGGTACCTTAGCTGTTGGTGGAAATTTAAATGTTGTCTCAGACGGTAAATTCTCGCTTGGTTCAGGAACCATTAAACTCTCCGGCAATTTAAGCGGTTCCAACATTTTCTTGAGCGGTACAAATCGCTTGATATTGAATGGAACAGGAAAACAAATTGTAGATATTAATTATGGTTCATATCTTGCAACCTTAGAGCTTCAAAATTATAGTGAAGAAGGCGTATACTCAGAAGATAGACTTACTACAAAAGAAATAATAACCAATGGGTGTAAATTATCCTATGGTATTAATTCGGGAGTTAGCGGATGGGTATTAGATGAAGATGAAGTATATAACGGGGATTTGGTTTTAGCTGAAGGAGAGCTTGACTTAAATGGATACACACTGGAGGTAACCGGTGATTTGGTTCATTCGGCAGGTACAATTATTGTCGGAAACGGACATTTGATTGTTGATGGCGATTACAGAATGCAGAAACGAGATGTAACCGCAGAAGGCAAATATTCATATTCAAACGGAAAAGGCGTGCTGAATATGACCAATGCAGATGGAACAGTCTATGTAAAGGGTAATATGGTTGCGGCTTCTTCTGCAAATAGTAATGGTCAGCTTACAGCAGGTATATTAGAAATATGCGGAAATGTGGATGTTGCTTCTATAAACAGCAATGTGTTTTATCCTACAGGATCACATACTTTGAAGTTTTCGGGCAATAAGGAACAGAAGATTTCTGTCAGTGCATCAACAAACTACGCAAGATTCAACAATGTGGAACTTAACAACCTGAGTGATGCAGGGGTATCATTTTCCGGAAATGTTTTTGTTGTTGGATTAATGTCCGATAACGGATGTAATGTGAAGGGGTCTATTCAGATTAACGGAAGTACTTCGTTCAAGGATGATAAATATTCGGGAAGCGTTTCTATTCAGCAGGAAACAACAATTTCAAAGCCGATGGCTATCGCAGGAGATTTTGTTGTTAATGCATATAATGTATACCTTAATTCGGAAATAAATGTTGCGGGCAATTTTACAGTTACGTATCGATACTGTTATGTATATGGGAAACTTACTGTAGGTGGTAATATCACGCTTGGGAATAGCGGCTATGTGTATTTTTATATATATGGTCAGGTGATGACAGACGGAAGCGTGATAATGAATAATACATCATATGATTATACCTATGTGTATGTATATGACGGCAGTGTATTTTCAATTGGAAAAGAGCTGAGCGTAGGGTATAGAAGCCTTATCAGCGGAAATGCGGGAACAATCAAGTTAAAGGGTGATCTATACGTAAATAATGATGGCTTACAACTTAGTGGAAATAACAGGTTTATTTTTTGCGGAGAAACCAAACAAACCGTAAACGCAACTAATTCGGCGAATTATTTTGCCACAGTTGAATTACAGAATTATTGTGAAGATGGGGTATATTCAGAAACTGTATTTAGAAAGAACAGCCTGATTACAAACGGATGCCATATATCGTATAAGAATGTGGAAGGTATTGATGGCTGGACACTCGAAGAAGATACTGTGTATGAGGGAAATCTGAACCTTCTTTACGGAACGCTTGACCTAAACGGACATATTCTTGAGGTTAAAGGTGATGTAATTCTGGCCGATGGAAACCTTATCATAGGAAACGGAAAATTGATAGTAACCGGGGATTTTCGTATTCAGTCAGCGGTAAAAAATGCAGATGGGACATATTCATACGGAAGAAGTACTGCCTACCTGATTATGAAGGATTCTGACGGTTGCATTACTGTGAATGGGAATTTTTATGTAACGTCTGATATAAGTATGTCGACAAGTCTTTCAGCCGGAACTTTGGAAATCAAGAAAAATCTTGTATATAACGCTTCAAATTTCTACGGAAGCGGCTCGTTTAATGTTCTACTTAGCGGCGACACTGAACAGAAAATATCGTATACAGCCAGATTCACTAACCTTGAGCTTCTTAACACTTCAGAAACAGGAGTAGTATTAGAAAACAGTGGTTCAAATTATCCTCTGGTAACCGGAGTGATAAAGGGTAATGATGTAAAGGTGTCGGGAATCCTGGGAATAAATACAACTACTTCATTTGCGGATGTGTATAATGGTTCTGTTATTTTGACATATACCGGAAGTACTCCGTATTATAACGCTATTACATTAAAAGGATCACTATATATATCGGGCAATTACAACTCTTCGTGTTATCTTAGTGGTAAAGTTTATATTGGTGGCAATTTCTATCTTAGAAATGGACAGAGGATATCTATTTACAGTCAGCTTCTTGTTGACGGGAATATAGATATGTACTCCGATTATTATTACGATTCACTAAATATACAGAGCAACGCTAATTCTGAAGTTAAAGGAAATGTAATTATAAACGGGTATAGTGATTTTTATGTTGGTAATAATTGTCAGATAAGTATTAGAGGGAATCTGATAGAAACCGGATGGAGTTCAGACGGTGCGAACTTCTCGTCTGGGGCTGTTGTTTCAATTGCTGGTGATATTAGTATTAATAGAATTAACACCTGTAACGAATCTTCAACAATTATTCTTTCCGGAGAAAAAGCTCAGACAGTTACAATCCCCTCAGGCTTTGCATTTGGAAATATTGAAATAACAAATACAAGCAGTCAGGGAATTTCATTTAACAGAACATTTAATTATTCCTCTTTTAAATCAAACGGGAATAAAGTTAAGTTTGGAAATGGTGGAGTAGTAGGCTGGTCACTTGAAAATGACGAGGAATGGAACGGTGACCTCGTAATCAGTTCCGGAACACTTGATTTAGCGGGACATAAGCTTATCGTTAATGGTGATCTTATTCATGAGTATGGCTCTATTATATTAAATGGTGGCTGCCTTGTTGTTAAAGGTGATTATAGAGTTCAGCATGTAGAATACAATAGTGTTAAAGGCGAATATTCCGAAATAACCGGTTCCGATATTACAATCGTACCATCCTATTCTGCAGGAAACGGAAAACTGTACATGGCATCATCTGATGAGCTTGTGATAGTATATGGAGATGTGTATACCAACAGAACGAAGTCGATGTCAGGTGAGCTTAAGTCAGGAACATTGGAAATATATGGAAACTTTATTCAGACTGGAACAATAGTGTATGAAACATCAGGCGAATTCTGTCTGTTTTTTATGGGTAATAATTCTGAGCTTACATCTGAAGGATCATGCATTATTCCTATTTTGAGGGTAGCTGACGGCAACTCATTAAAGCTTAATTCATCAGTGACTGTAAGAACACTTCTTCAGGGAGAAAATATTAACATCAGCGGCAATGGTACACTTGCACTTGCTGATATTTCCAGAATAGAAGCAGAAAGAATGAGCTGCAATCTGTCAATAACCGGAAACTGTACTCTGGAGAATCCGCTTACACTTAGCGGTGGATTGAATATAGGCGCAAAGCTTGTACTGAATGCAGATATTAATGTAAATGGAAATGTTAATATCAGTGGTAACAGTTCTGTATATGGAGAGCTTGTATTAAACGGGCATAAACTGTACTGTACAGGTGATTTTCTGGTAGATAATTATGCAAGATTCAATATGACCAATGAAGCGGATTATATCCTGGTGGGAAGTAACTTCCGAATCTGTTCCAGACAGGATCATACCTCTCTGCTGACTGCAGGTACTCTTGAAATTCGCGGAGATTTTAGTCAGGAATCATATAAGAACTTTGTGGCAAGTGGAACTCACAAGACTATATTGGCCAGAAAGAAAAACCCGTCAGGACTTGAATATATCCAAACTATATCATTTAATGTATCAGCAGGGATAACCAGATTCAATACCCTTGTACTTAAAAAGACGATAAATGATTATCAGTTTAGAAATGTACCTGAATCAATAGCAAATGAAATACTGTTTGAGGTTGATGATCTTGAGGTCCCCACAGCGGTAACCAAAATAACAGCTGAAAAAGTAACTGAAAAAAATGTTACCATTGTATACGAAGGTGCCACAGATAATAATGAAATTGTTGGCTATGAAATATATAGAAATGGCAAACTAATAGGAACGACCAGTAAGTCCAAGTATACCGATGCAGGTGTATTGCCTGAAAAAAGATATACATACACGGTTTTTCCTTTTGATGCAGACAGAAACAAGGCAGCTACATCACCGCAGTTGACAGTAACAACAAAGGCCGATACAGAGGCTCCTTCAAAACCGGAAGATTTATTTGTAGAAGCCCGAACGGGTTCGTCAATAACCATCGGCTGGCAACCCGCTAAGGATAATATTGGTGTATATTCATACAATGTTTTTTGTAATGGTGAGCTCGTAGCAGAAAATATAAAGAACCATAATTTCAAGTATTCCGGTCTTTCAGTAGGCAACTTGTACAGATTTTCTGTTTCTGCACTTGATAAAGCCGGAAATGAATCAGAAGCAAGTGAAGAAATAGAAACAGTGGTTATTTTGCCGGAAATTCTGCGTGTTGCTCCTGCAAATAATGCAAGCCTAGGCGGGACAACGGTTTCCCTTGACATGTATTTCAGAAGAAACGGAACATCTGCTAAAAACACAGTTCTTCTTGAAATATACAAGGTTGAAAGAAAAACTAATACAGGTGACGATGAATCTGTTGCTTCCTTGGAAGACGGGGATGATGTTGTATCTTATACTGAAATAGTAAAAACAAACCTGAATCAGAAGATAAACAGTAACACAGAATATAAGACCGAGTATAAGTGGGATATTTCCGATATTACAGAAGATGGGGAATATCTTGTTAAATATACCCTTACTGATGCGGACGGGATATTTACTTCTAAGTCATGCACACTCTTCATTAACAAAGCAGTTCCTAAGGCACCCGATAAGGTTGTTGCGATTTGCACAAATGGCGTTGTTTCAATTAGCTGGGATCCTTCTGTAAGTGAAGATTGCGAAGCATACTCTCTGTTCCGAAGTGAAGGAAACAATGAGTATACTCTCTTTGCAACCATAGAGGGAAAGCTTAGTGTTAATTATTCAGATAATAGTGTTGAAGAAGGAAAGAGTTACAGTTACTGCATTACGGCAAAAGACAGTTATGGGTATGAAAGTAATCGTTCTTACTCACAGGATGTCCTTATAGATACTGATGAAAAAGCACCTGAAATAAAGTCTTTTTTACCTAATGCCGGAAAGATTAACGGGATATGCAATTTTTCGGTTAGTTCATTTGATAACAGAGAGGTTGCTGCGGTAGGCTTTCTGTATAAATTTGGAGAGCCTGAGGATGAATCAGAATGGATTGAAATAGCTGAACAAAGCTCAAATGGAGCATTTGTTTTTGCATTTGATACACGAGAACTTGAAGATGGAGTTTATTCTTTTGCGGCATATGCAAAGGATAGAAACGGTAACAGAAGTGAAAATACCATCAGACGTTTTGAAGTTGATAACACAGGTATCGCTGCACTTGAAATAATATGTACTGAAGTAACATCATCGTATGCACGTCTCGAATGGACAGACGCTTTAGAAAAGGATTTTGGATATTTTGCGGTTGAGCAGTATATGAATGGCAGCTATACCAAAATTGCCGAGGTAAAGAATACTCTTGGTTATAATGCAGTTGGTCTTGAAGAAGATACTAAATATATATTTAGAGTTGTAGGATATGATATACTTGGAAACCGTGGAGAACCTTCGGAGGATGTTTCGGTAGTAACAAACAAGGATGTCGAAGGTCCAGTGATTTCAGGTTTACTGCCTGCAGCTTCTGCATTCTCCAAGAATATAGATATAAAGGTACTTGCTTCTGATAATCACGCACTTGATCATTGTACACTATTTATATCGTATGATGGGGAGAATTATGAAGAGCTTTCTGATATTGACCTTATGAGTGCAGGAAAACAAGGGGAGGCTCAATATAGGCTTAATGTCAGTGACTTTGAAGAAGGAAGCATATATATAAAGGCAATCGCTTACGACCGCAGTGGTAACAGAAGTGTACTTACATCTGCCGGTGAGGAAGTAAGTGTAATGTTTATGGTAGACCATACAGCTCCTCAAAAGATGAGCGGGGTAGAAATGCTTAATTCTGACGGATATACTGAACTTGCCTGGGAGAAGCCGGAAGATGATATATCGTCTTTTGTTATTTCACGTGCTGATAATGATAATGGAATTTATTCAGTTATTAAGAGTGATTGTAAAACATTGAATTTCTATGACACGGATGTTAATCCGGGAAAAACATATTTGTATAAGGTAGCAGCTGTTGATATAGCCGGTAATATCGGAGCATATTCCAACGATATCTTCGTTACAATTGGCGATGACAGAACTGCACCGGTTGTACATGGCATGAATCCCTCAGACAATGCTAAGGTTGGCGATAAGCAGTCTTTCAGAATTTTGACTGAGGATAATTCAGGCTTGAGTTCTGTAAAAGTTGAGTATAAGTTTTCGGGATCAACAGACAGCTGGGGACTGATGGGCGAGAAAAAGTGTTCAGGAACGCTTTGCTATACGGATGTAATATGGAATACCGACGGAATCGAAGACGGTATATATTCCATAAGAGTAAGTGCTGTTGATAATGCCGGAAATGAAAGTGAAGTATTTGTACAAAAAATAGAGCTTGACCGAAAAGCACCCGAAAATATTATTATGACTGCAGAAGGAGGACATTTTAAAGTTAATGTCACAGCTGAATGTGATGCTGAAGATATTGACCATTATGTCCTTGAAAGACGTGAGGGTGGTGAGTCTTCATGGACTGTCATTTCACAGTTTGATGGAAAGTATACAGATGAAGAAGTTGTACCTGAAATGACATATGTTTATCGTGTTACTGCGGTGGATACTGCAGGAAATGTATCTGAAGGAGCAGAAGCGGTTGCTGTTCCGGATGCCTTGGATACAGTCGCTCCGAAAGCATCATTACCGGAGAATTATATGTCATATCCCGGTATGGAAATTCGTTTTGATGGTGGAGATTCATTTGATAATGTTGGTATCACGGAATATATGTGGTCGTTTGGCGATGGAAAAAATGCAACGGGAGCAAAAGTTTCACATTGTTATGATAAAGCCGGTGAATACAAGGTTTCTTTGACTGTAAAAGACGAAGCCGGCAATAAAAACGTTGAGTATTCATTTGTAAAGGTGCTTGAAAATGATAATATAAGCAAGGCAACAGTACGAATTGTTGATGAATATGGCAGCGGTATCCCTTATGCAGCAGTATATGTTAAAAACAAAGATGCAAATCGTTATGTACCGGAGGAAGAAGCCGATCCCAATGCAGGGGTTATATCATTAAAAACTGACCGTGATGGCTATGTTGACATCATTAGTGAGGTCGGAGTATATATGGTAGCTGCATATAAGACAGACTACATACCTTCTGATATTGAGATAACTTTGAGAAAATATGAGGATACTGAATATAGTCTGAAATTACGTAAGGATGAACTAATTGTAGGCGGGATTTCTGTTGAGAGAATGGATCTTGCCATGATGAAGGAAGCAAATGTTGATTTCTCAGATAGCAGTAATTACAATGAGTATAAATTTAAGGTTACGCTTACTTTGCTCAGAGAAGAAATACCTGTTGAATACCAGTACAATTATATTGGAAAACCCGGACCGATTCATCCCATTGACACAGATTATGATCCTTATACCGGTGGACACGGAGGAGGAACGCCCGGACCGATAATTGTTCCAATTATTCCTGATGATGATGAGGAAGAAGAACCGATTTTTGCCTATATAACAACAGAACAGTCTATTTCATGGTTAAAGGATATGTATAAAGTAACTCTTGAAATCATGAATGCAGCTGAATATAAGTATAAGCTTGTTAACACTACTGCCAAACTGAATCTCCCTGATGGGGTTTCACTTGCCGCAACAACTACAGGACAGTCTGAAACGATTGATCTGGGTACGGTTGCAGGACAGGAAACGGCATCCGCCACATGGATTATCAGAGGTGAGAAATATGGTGAATGCATGTTAACGGCTGATGTTAATGCTACACTTATGCCCTTCGGCAAATCGGTCAGTGCACATTTTGAGACACCGGCATCGTTTACCGTAGAGGCCGGAAGCGGAATACATATTTACATCATGCCGGAGGAAGTTGCACATATCGGCAGGGATTACTATATACAATTTTGTGTTGTGAATGAATCTCCATATCCGATATACGGATTTAAAGCAACCTTTGACCCGTTTCTTAATCCGGGGATGTTATACTGGTACACGGACGTTGACACAGAACAGAGATATGTGGAGAGAGAAAACATAGAGATGAGGGATGTTTCGGTCTGTGTTGACGGTGACGCTGAGATACATTATGGCGACGAGGAACAGGTGGAGGAGCTTAATAAACTTGAGCTTAAGATTATTCAGCCGGGAGAACAGTATTGGGGAACATACAGTGAAGTGTTTGAAGCACCCGATGACCCTGACAAATATTATTACGAGCTTGTTGATTCTATCGCAGAATGCCTTGAAGGAGAAAATCTTGGTGTAAAGGTAACGATTATGCCGATAGCCAGTCATATCCAGAGGGCATATGTTAAGGTAATCAATGTTTATGTAGGTGACCCTGTTGATTTGTCTACAGGTGCGTTTACTGATGGATTTACCGCGCTGATGCTGAATGGAGCAGGGGCATTGTCTTTTGACGCAGAATATGCATCTACGGAAACGGATGTATGCGGTGAACTGGGTTATGGATGGCATCATGCGCTTGAACAGAAGCTGGAGTGTCATGATTCTCAGATATGGTACTATGATTCACCGACTTCTGTAAATGTATTCAAACGAAATGGCAATGAATATGTACCGACGGGTTCAGCACTTGAAGGATTTGTTATACGTTCAACACCTGACGGATATACAATGTATAATTCACAGGGAATCGGGTACGAATTCGATGTCGAGGGAAGACTTGTAAAGCTTGTTCCTGCACATGGTCAGGGCTTTAATATATCAAGAGAAGGCTCTGAAATAACAGTAGAGGAAATAATATCGGGTAAGAAACTGATATATGTTGCCGGTACTGACGGACTTATAAAAACCGTAAGGGATGAGTTCGGACACAGTACTGAGTTCAAATACGATACTGACAAAAATCTGATAAATATTACATATACCGACGGAACAGAAATCGGATATGTGTATGACAAAAACCACAGAATTGTTTCGGAAAACAGGGATGGTGTAACATTTGTTACAAACGAATATGATGCGGAAGGAAGGGTTATAGCACAGAAGGATTCGATCGGCTCTGAAATTAAGTATGAGTATACGGTTAAGAACAGGGCATATGCAAAGAGCGGGGATGCTGAAAGCAGCCTCCCTGAAAAGAGATACGGAAACAATTATGTTTCTCAGGTAAAAACTACCGATGCACTTGGAAATATAACCTATACGAAATTCAATACTCTGGGGCAGATTATATCCACATTTGATGAAAATGGTGTCGGAACTTCATATGCATACAATAAGAACGGACAACTGTTCTATAAGGAGGAACCGGACGGCTCTGGAATGGAGATGGTGTATGATTCTGACAACAACCTTGTCAGAACCGTAGACAGAGGCGGAATTGTGACCTATATGTCCTACGATGCAGACGGAAACATGACGAAGCTGACGGGAAGTGACGGTTCTACTGCCTCATATACTTACGACAGCTTCGGAAGGATGACGTCGTTTGTTAATGAAACCGGAGTAAAAACAACATATATTTACAATGAATTTGGCCTGATAACCGAAGAAAAGGTTGAGGGTCTTGGAAGTGTGCATTATAATTATACCGAAGGTATGCTTACGTCGACTGAAGATTATGCAGGCAATAAGACATATATGGAGTATGATGACTGTGGAAATGTTATCAGAAAGACCGATGCATGTGGCAACAGTACTGAATATGAATACGATGCAATGGGGCGCATTACGAAGGTAACAGAGCCTTCGGGAGAAACGACACTTATGGAATATGACAGTGTAGGTAACTGTATTGCTGAAACTGATGCAAAGGGAAACCGTACACAGTATATTTATGATACCGCAGGAAGAATGACAGGTAGTATAAGTGCAGATGGCACTGAAATGCATTATGAGTATAATGCGGCAGGTGAATGTACAAAAATTATTTATCCTGACGGTTCTTATGAAGAGTGCACATATGACAGATACGGAAATGTAGTGAAAGAGGAAACAGTCAGCTGTGAAGGCGAAGCTTTCGTATCAACATATGTGTATGATAAGGCCGGAAACGTGACTTCTGTAACAGATGCTCAGGGTAATACTACCCTTTACAGTTATTATCCGAATGGAAAAACATACAGCACGGTTTATCCGGACGGAACTAAGGAGCTGTACACTTATGATACAAGATGGAACTTAATAAATGTATCCGACAGTCATGGCGGTTCGGTATCATATGAATATGACGCTATCAAGAATGTCACAAAAATAACAGATGCACTTGGAAACAGCACGTTATATAATTATGACAGATTTGGGCGTCTTGTCAGCGGAACGGATGCCAACGGGAATACCACAGGTTATACATATGACCTTAGCGGTAACTGTATTTCTCAGACCGATGCAGCAGGAAACACAATACATATGGTATATGACCCGCTGAACCGGATGACTGAAGCATATATGATAGTGAACGGTGAGAAATACGGTGTTCGCTATACGTATGATTCTGCAGGGAATATTACGTCATATACTGATGAGGAAGGATACACAACATATACGGACTATGATTCCGATGGTGCGGTTATTTCGGTATCGGATCCCGTAAAGGCAGGAGAAACACCGGAATATCGTGGCAGTATCAGTTATGACAGCATGGGTCAGGTTTCAAAGGTAACAGGAGCAGATGGAATAAAGACGGTATACAGTTATGATGCGTCGGGACGTCTGTTGTCGGAAAAGACCGGATATCAGTCGGGAACCCGTGGAAATACATATACCTACGATTCGTACGGCAACCTGATAAAGTATGCACGGTTCAACAGTGAGACGGGAACGGAGCTTGTAACGGCTGCGACTTATGACCGAAACGGAAACATGACTTCTGTAACAGATCCAAATGGTGGTATAACGAGGTATTCATATGACAAAATGGGCAGACTGACAGCATCTGTGAGCCCTCTCGGAAACACAACGTCATATACCTACAATGCTGAGGGAATCCTTGAAACGGTTACAAATGCGCGTAGCCAGAAAACTGAGTATAAATATGATGTACTCGGACGTGTGACTGAAACAGCCGATGAACTCGGTACTACAAAATATACCTATGATGCGGTCGGAAATGTACTGACGGTTTCGGATGGAAAGGGAACCATCACACGCACTTATGACAGCATTGGAAGGGTAAAGACCTATACTGATTATAATGGGAATACTGTCAGCTACGCCTATGATGAGCTGGGAAATCTCATTTCACTGACATATCCGGGCGGTGAAATAGTACGTTATACATACTATAAAAACGGATGGCTCAAATCCGTAATGGATCCCGAGGGAAATGCAACATCATATACATATGACCCTTCGGGAAATAAGCTCACAACCGTGATGCCGAACGGAATAACCGAGTACTGTACATATGATGAATACGGCAGGCTTCTCACGCAGAAAAGCGTAAGAAGCGCCGGTGACAGTGCTTCTGATGCCGAAGGCGGTATTATTACCGACTATTCATATGCATATGATGAATATGGCAATATATCCGAAATCACAGGCACAGAGACAGCAGGATATCTGAATCCTGAGATACTTATATCAGCAGAGTATGAATATGACAGTGAAAACCGTCTGATCAGATATAACGGCGAAGAACTGCGCTATGACGCCGACGGAAACATGATCTACGGACCTGTTGACGGTATCATGCAGGAGCTTGAGTATGACTGCAGGAACAGACTGGTAAGTGCCGGAGGAATACGCTATACATATGATCCGGAAGATAACAGAATCGGTGCGGAAGGCAGTGACTGGAAAGAAACATATGTCACGGAACCGGTGTCATCGTCACTTTCAAGGGTACTGGTAACAACACGTACCGGAAATGATGCCGGCACTATCCTGTATGTATACGGAAGAGGACTTATCAGCGAGAAGAAGACATCAGGCGGTACCACATCAGCAGATAACATTGAAGAAGACGTGGCATCGATCGACGGAACGCTCTACCACCTGTACAACCATCTCGGAAGTACGGTAAAGCTTGTGGATGAGACCGGTACTGTTGTTGAAAGCTATGCATATGGCCCCTATGGCGAGCTCTTAAGCGGTGATGCGTCACTTACACACTTCCTGT
>JAZLIK010000032.1:0-2401 GCA_045617345.1 Lachnospiraceae bacterium
AAAAAGGGGCTGTGAAAAAACACCCCAAATAAAATTCAAGGGCCGTTAGTTCAAAATGAGCTAACGGCCCTTAGTATGTGGTAAAATTTAGCTACGATGAAAAACCAAACCACATGCGGTTATTGTAACCCAAAACAGGCAATTCTGCCACTGTTTGTTTCGGATTTTCTGGACATCTGTGACCCCGTGCTGACATTTGACAGATTCATGGAGGAAATCGATTTGGAGAAGTATCTGAAGACCATGCCGATGCATATAACCGGCAGAATCGGATACAACCCGGTCAGCATGCTCAAGACAGTACTGTTCGGATTCATGACAAACGGCTATATCTCCCTGCGTGAGCTTGAGGACAGCTGCAAGGTAAACATCCGCTATATGTACCTCATGAACCACGCAACTCCCTCATATCGTACATTCGGCTATTTTATTAACAATGCGCTGAAACCATCCATCGAGAAGCTCTTTGAAGACATAAACAAAATGATATTTGCTGAGCATAATGTTGACCTTCAACATCTTTATATTGACGGATCCAAATTTGAAGCCAATGCCAACAAATACACCTGGGTATGGAAGAAAACAACTGAAAAATCAAGATACAGACTGTTTGCAAAAATCACAGCGCTGCTTGCTGAAATCAATGAAGAAATATCCTGTACAGGCATAAGGATTGAAACCAATACTGAATATGTGCCGGAACAGATGCGAGAGATAACAAAGCGTTATGCCGCATTATCTCAAATAAGCGCCAAAGACTTCGTTTACGGAAAAGGCCACCACAAGACTTCAAGGCAGAGACATTATGAACTGCTTACCAGTTACACCGCAAAGCTTGAGGAGTATACTGAAAAGCTTGATACCTGCGGTCCTGATAGAAACAGCTATTCAAAGACGGATCATTCGGCAACCTTTATGAGATTCAAGAAAGACTATATGGGAAATGACCAGCTCCTACCGGCTTATAATGTTCAGATTGGAGTTGCTGACGAATACATTGCTGTAGCTGATGTCAACCAGTACCGCTCAGACATGGACTGCTTTATCCCTCTGCTGGAAAGATTTAACCGGATATATGGATTTTACCCCAGATACCCTGTAGCCGATGCAGGCTACGGCTCATATAACAACTACATCTACTGTCAACAGCATGGTATGGAGAAATACATGAAATTCCCCATGTTCAACAAAGAAATCAATGACAGAAAGTATCAGGAAAACCCATACAGAGCAGCAAACTTTAGCATTGACGAAGACGGAACTATGAGGTGTCCTAACGGAAAAGCCTTTGTCTTCAGGTATAGGAAGAACATCCAGGGGAACAGATATGGCCGTCAAGAAGAAGTTTACCAGTGTGAGGACTGTTCAGACTGTCCCTACAAAGAGAAATGCAAGAAAACCGACAATAACCGTACTGTCCGAATCAACCGTGAGCTAACCTCGATACACGAGGAAGTGATATCTAATCTGGAAAGCATTCACGGTGCATTACTGAGAATGAACAGATCAATTCAGGCCGAGGGTACCTTTGGGATAATGAAATCCGACCGCTGGTACAAGCGAATGGTTCGTAAAAGCATGGAAAATGTCAGGCTTGAGATATTTCTGGTTTCTATAGGTCACAATCTGTATAAGTACCATAACAAAACATCACGAATGAGAAGTGCCGCATAAGCTGCGTATGTGAACAGATTTATGGGGAAAGGGGACTTATGCTCTTTTTTAGAATTATTATGGAGATAAGGATATCTAAGGATAACTAAAAGGGGCTGTGGAAAAATGATTGCTCATTTTTTCACAGCCCCGATTCTCTTCTTTAACCGCATATATATGAGTGAATATATATGCGGTTAAAGAAGGGAGAGAAATGATGAACTATGGATATGTGAGAGTATCCAGTCTTGACCAGAATGAGGCAAGACAATTAAGTGTGATGCAGGAGCAAGGGCTGAAGCCGGCTCAGATTTTTATTGACAAGCAATCAGGGAAGGATTTTGAACGACCAAATTATCGGCGTATGCTTCGGAAATTAAAAGAAGGGGATTTACTTTTCGTTCTCAGCATCGACCGCTTGGGCAGAAACTACGCCGAGATACTGGAGCAGTGGCGATTGATTACGAAAACAATTAAGGCTGATGTGGTTGTGCTGGATATGCCGCTCTTGGACACACGGCGGGAGAAATCGCTGCTTGGTACCTTCATGGCCGACCTTGTACTGCAAATCCTGTCCTTCGTAGCCGAAAGCGAGCGGGAAAGCATACGCAAACGACAAGCACAGGGTATTGCCGCAGCTAAAGCAAGAGGGGTCGTGCTTGGTCGCCGTCCGCAGCCCCTGCCGGACAATTTCGCAGATATCGTGCATGACTGGCAGGCAGGAATAATCACAGGCACCGAAGCAGCT
>JAZLIK010000033.1:0-17525 GCA_045617345.1 Lachnospiraceae bacterium
ACGCAGCTTAAGGCTTATTCATAAGTTTTGTCCAGCCTCCATAGTCGGATAATAATATCTGCAAGCCTGAGAGCAAGCTCTCAGCTTGCGTCTATTATTACCCGACTGTGAATAGTAACCCCTCTTCTATATATTATTCAGAAAAATTCGTCGACAAACCATCGTCCCTCAAGAATATTTCTGTATTTATCGGTTTTATTTCCCATCTGCGGTTCAAAGTAGGTCTGCCTTCTTTTTCCGTTGATTATCATTCTGCTCATCAACATCGAAGACACACAGATTCCTATATGGCGCTCGTTATTCGTGACACGGGTGCCGCAGGCTGTATATGAATATTCCGCGTTCCCGTACAGCCAGGTTGTCCCTGTCTGCTCCGCAATACATGCTCCGTTCCCGATAATCCGCGATGCCCTGATATATTTCATGTCCCATGGCAGCCGGTACACCACTGTCGGTGTGTTCATTTCCGGCACCAGTTTTTTCTCATTCTCCGCAAAATCCAAATCGTACTCCGGTTCTAACTCTTCATCTTCACAAAAAATTATTGTCCCGTCACGGTAGGCTTCATGCGATATTTTGCACTTTTCCGGTAAAAATCTGTACCTGCTCTCTCCCCGTAAGTCAATTACATCCGAAGCATAGCTGACTTCAAGCTCATCATTTCCCATCACATAATCGATTGTAAGCTTATTGTCGCGCCGCAGAAATCCCGTAATCTCCGCAGAGTATCTGTTTGTATCCGTCCGCACAATCCTGACTGCCGCTTTTACTGCTTCCCCGTTTAAAAGTGTATTTAAAACACTTCTCCCGCGCCAACCGTTTCTTCGTCCTGTTATCTCCTGCTTTGTTCCCATTATTTTAATCAAAGCGTTCATAAAGTATTCCGTTATCGGTAAAAAGCGCTGCACCAGAACCGCATCATCAGGAAGTATGGGATTGGCAGCCGGTTCGTTATCGTAATACTCCTGTAAAAAAGCTTCCTCTTTTCTGCTGAGTCCGCTGTTCAGTATTTCCAGTGTGACCTCATCAATGGCAACCGAATCTCTGTCCTCAAGTGAACCGTATATTTCAAACACACGATTCACAAGCATTTCAAAACCCTTGTCGAGCGTGCTCAGATTTATACTTTTTTCCTGACCGTAGATCACACTTATGGCAGGGCAACTAAAGGTATCTCCGTCTTTAAAGCCCGTCAGCTCATATATACTTATCATCCGGACTTTTTCAATTGCCCGGATGGTTATTTCTATTTCGCTCATCTCACGAAACATATCCGTCTCCTGTCATTTTTCCTGCTTATCCGATAACACCGTACCTGTCTGCATCCGGTTTCTGCCTGCAGTTCTGCTTTCTTTCAGTTTTCTGTTTCTGTTTTCTGGCGGCAGCTACTGCTTTCTTTCGGTTTTCTGTGTCGGTTTTCTGTGTCGGTTTTCTGGCGGCAGCTACTGCTTCACCCCGGTTTTCAGTGTCGGGTTTCTGGCGGCAGTTACTGCTTTACTTTCAGTTTTCTGTTTCTGTTTTCTGCCTGCAGTTCTGCTTTCTATCGGTTTTCTGTGTCGGTTTTCTGGCGGCAGCTACTGCTTCACTTTCAGTTTTCTGTTTCTGTTTTCTGTTTCTGTTTTCTGCCTGCAGTTCTGCTTCACCCCGGTTAGCGGACATATTTTCGTTTCACACCTGCTCAATATGGTAACCTGCGGCCTTCAGCAGCCTGTTCATTATAGCCTGCCCCAGATTCTCGGAAGCAAAGCATTCACCGTATATATAATCAACCTTTTTTGTATCATATTCACGAAGAATATCAAATAAACCTGCAGCAACCGTAGCTTCGTCGTTTCGTGATCCTGCTACGCCGATGACCGCATTTCCCAGCTCAAGCATTCCGTGATTTCCGTTCAGAATCTGCTCAAGACACTTTTCGGTTTCTTTGTCATCTGCCTCATTACCGCAGGCAGCCGATGTTTTCAACGCATCATAGTAGTTTTTCAGATATTCACTGCTTGAAAGTATGCCCACACGCGCACCCTCCGCAAGCTTTTCATTAACCTGCTCCAGAATTTTGGATACAACTGCCTCACGTTCTCCCTCGTAAATGGTGAGCTGACCTTTCGGCGCATAATGACGATATTTCATTCCGGGCGCTTTTGCCACTATCGAATCATCGCGCACTCGTTTAAGCACCGCTTTATCATACTCCGTGTCCGGAAGCACCTCTCTCAGCATTTCAATGGTAATGTATCCCGGTCTCAGTATAAGTGCAGGCTTTACCGTCAGATCGATAATTGTTGACTCAAGACCGATGTCTGACGAACCGCCGTCGATAATCATATCAATTTTCCCGTTCAGGTCCTCTATGACGTGCTCGGCCTTCGTGGTACTGGGCCGCCCGGAAGCATTTGCACTCGGCGCGGCAATCGGTACGCCGCTCTCAATAATCAGACGCCTTGCAACAGGGTGTAACGGCATACGTATTGCTACAGTGTCCAGTCCGCCTGTGGTTTCCTTCGGCACGGTATCCTTTCTCTCAAGGATCATCGTCATGGGACCCGGCCAGAACCTTTCAGCAAGCAGATATGCCTCTTTCGGAATATTCACTGCCAGGTTCTCCAGTTCACCTATCTCTGCAATATGTACAATCAGCGGATTGTCCGACGGTCTGCCCTTCGCAGCGTAAATTCTTGCGGATGCCGTTTTATCGTAGGCATCACCACCGAGTCCGTAAACTGTCTCGGTCGGAAAAGCCACAAGCTTTCCGGCACGCAGTAATTCGGCTGCCTCTCTGAAATCCTCCGATGTCATTTTTTCGGCGTCTATTTTTTTGATTATCGTGTTCATTTTATAACTCATCTCTCCCTAAATGTGACCGGAAACAAAAAGTCAGGAAACCCTCATTCCTTTTTGCAACACACTCATATATTACTATTCACAGTCGGTTGATAATGAATGCAAAACTGAAGCCCGGTTCAGGGCTTGCAAGCATTAGCAACTGCCTATAAACAGTAACGCTCGGATTCTCAGTCAAATTTCAGACTGCCCGATGTGTACCTGATGATAATTCCTCGGTCTCCTGTTCCTATAACCTTTGCAAAAACGCGCTCTTCCGCCTCTATCTCAATATTATCAAAGACCTTGAGCTCAGTTTTCGTTTCTATGCATGCGCACTGAGATGTATACGCCAGTACTCTGCATTTTTTCATTTCACTGTCGATATGTTTTCCGTCAATTTTTCTGAAACTGAACTCTACCGGCTCTTCCAGAAAATCGGCTATCTCTTCGTAATTCACCTTACATGACAGGTTGTACGGCGCCCCGATACCGTTAATCTTGGTCAGGACTATCGGTGTCTTTACCCCTTTCGGCATGACTTCGGTTTCATCGGCTATATCAAGCTCTGCTCCTATCGCAGCTCTCGTATTCGGACCAATCAGAATCTGTCCGCCCGTTGTATAGCTCTCAATTCGTCCGCACAGGTTTACAAGACTTCCGACTACACCGTATTTTGTACGGCGTTCAGAACCGATATTGCCAACGATGACCTCACCGGAATTTATTCCGATGCCCATTTCAAGCACAGGAAATCCATGTTCATAATTCCACATGTTTACTTTTTCCATGCGGTGTTCCATCTCGACAGCCGCTGCCACAGCATTTTCGGCATGCTTGTCCGTAGCCACCGGAGCCCCGAATACCGACAGTATACCGTCGCCGAGAAATTCGATAATAGTTCCTCCGCGTCTCTCAATTATTTCTGTCATCTCTCCGAGGTAATGATTCAGCAGTGTCACCATGTCCTGCGCCGGTACATGTTCGCACATAGCCGTAAATCCGCGTAAATCGCTCATGACAACCGTAACCACTGCCTTTTTTCCACCCATGGCAAGACCGTCCGGAGTATCAAGAAGCTGTCTGACTATCTCATCGGACAGGAAACGTCCGAACGTCTCCGACAACAGCTTGTTCCTGATTTCAAGCTGACTGTTCAGGCTTCTGATGCGCTCCATTGCCTTTACGGCATCTCTCAGTTCCATTATTTCACTGATATCGTTTATAACCGCGATAACAGCCACTTTTCTCCCGTTGTCCTTAAGATACGAGGTTGTAACACCCAGCTGCTTCAGCATTTTCCCCGTGTAGTACGGTACTATACCCTTGTGTATGTTCTCGGAATCATATATCGCATCAAGAATCAGCTGGTTGAAGCCATCATTTTCCTCATATTCGAAAAATTCTTTTGCAAAAGACTTTCCTGCCAGTTCGTCGGATTTTCTTTCCAGAATTTCCTCAGCCGCCGGATTCACACCGCCTATAATTCCATCCAGTCCAATAGCAAGAACACCCTCAGACATATCTCTGAGGATGCTCCCGTATATCAGATTTTTATTTTCGGTTTCAATAATAACGTCTTTCTCCATTCATTTCTCCCCGATAAATACTGACCTGGTTACTATGCGGGTGTCAAAAGTGCTCCTGGCGCTCGCATAGTACTTTTTCTGTTAACGGACTGTCCAAAGCCCGCTCATAAGTCCTGCTCAAATACTATTTACCTGACTTTGCAACCTTTTTCATTCTCTGAAGAAGCTCAGGGTTAATCTTTTCGCCCTGCTCATCAAGCTTTGCATACTCTGAAAGCACGCTGCATGCCTCAACGTATTCAACTGTTGTTGCACGAAGTCTTGAGCTGACATGTCCGATAATTGAAAGCAGATTTTTCGGATTATCCTCAATGTAATCACCGAGAAGCTCCATCGGCACCTGCATAAGCTCGCAGTTTTCAAGAGCTACAACAGTGGCCGATCTCGGCATATTCTCTATCATTCCCATCTCACCGAAATACTCGCCCGCTTCCAGTACCGCAAGCTTTTTCTCGTCCCCTGTACCATAACCGCTGTAAACTCCGACAGTTCCGCTCAGAATATCGTACATATAATAGCTTTCATCGCCCTCACGGAAAATGATCTGATTCTTTTTAAATTTTACTACTCCTGCCATATTCATCCTCTTTTCCGATTACTCATCCGCAGTAACCTCTAAATATCCTTACAAAGTTGCTATTCCATAACTATTCACAGTCTGTTTATCGTTACTATTCACAGTCTGTTCCAAACCCATTCATATGCCCTGCCCGCTTCGCTGTCAGTCGCTGCTTCGCAGCTTCCGGCCTATTCATGTGTTTTGAACAGCCTCCATAGTCGTATAATTCTGTCCCCACGTTTGGAAACACGTTTCCAACGTGTGTCCATTATTATACGAGTGTGAATAGTAACTATTTTACAGATAGTAGTGGCTGCTGCTGTACATTCCGTTGTAATCGTTGTACATGTCATAGCCCTGATTTAACAGCATTGCGTCATACTCTGCTGCCTCCTGAAGTATTCTGGCTATACTTGCCAGAATTCCCTTCTTTCGGGGTGACTTGGCATCTTCAATGCTTAAATATTCACGAACAGAATTGCATACCTGCACGTAATCCGCAGTAAGCTGACGAAGTCTGTCGCTCATCTGTTTGAGAATGTCAAATACTCTGTCAGGCTTCTCCTTATAAAGAGTCTCCATGTCGTCTGTTACAATTCTGTTGACTTCTGTATTTTCAAGTGCAACAATTGTGGCAGTTCTGAGTCTGGCCTCAATAAGTCCCATCTCTCCGAAGAACTCGTTTGCGCCAAGCTCTCTAATCTTTTTTTCCTGATTTGTGCCATACTTTGAAAATACTCCGACACGTCCGGATACTATTTCATACATGGCCAGCTCCCAGGTTCCCTCACGGATAATTACTTCACCGCTCTTAAATACCTTTTTCTCCATAGCTACCTCCTTGTAAACTTTATAAATATCCTTTAAACGATTAGCGTCCGCAGCTGAACAAAGCTGTCCGAACGTTAATCATTTACGTTACTGTTCACTGTCTGTCAAAATCATTTTTTGAAAAACCCCTCATATCAGTTTTGGGACTGATATGAGGGATAAATTACACTATAGAAATGTTTTCATCATTCACCGGTTTTAAATTTATTTTGCAATAACACCGCGAACCTTTGCTGCTACGTTCTCTGCAGTGAAGCCAAACTTCTCGAAAAGAAGGTTCTGAGGTGCTGAAGCGCCGAAGCCCTCCATTGTAAGTGTAGCACCGTCAAGGCCTACATACTTGCCCCAACCGAAGTCTGAAAGAGCCTCAACAGCAACTCTTGCACGTACATTCTTGGGAAGTACCGACTCCTTGTACTCTGCCGACTGCTCCTCAAAGAGATCCATACAAGGCATTGATACGACACGTACATCAACACCCTCTGCTGCAAGGATTTCCTTTGCCTTTACAGAGATGCTGACTTCTGAACCTGAAGCAATGATGATTGCATCGGGTGTAGCCTTTGTTGAATCCTGAAGTATGTATCCGCCCTTTAAAGCTTCCTTTGAAGAACCTGCAAGCTGAGGAAGATTCTGACGTGTGCAGATAACTGCGGTAGGAGTCTCCTTTGATGTAGTTGCAGAATACCATGCTGCAAGTGTCTCTGTAGCATCAGCGGGTCTGAACATATGGAAGTTGGGAAGTGAACGCCACATAGCTGCCTGCTCGATAGGCTCATGTGTAGGTCCGCCCTCTGCAACACCGATACTGTCATGTCTGAAAATAAATGTTGTAGGAATTCTCATCAGTGATGCAAGTCTTGCCATAGGCTTTGTATAATCACTGAATACGAAGAATGTAGCTGCATATCCGCGGAGACCGTAAAGTGTGATTCCGTTTGCGATAGCTGCCATAGACTGCTCACGTACGCCGTAGTGGATGTTTCTTCCGGCACCGTTCTCTGCTGAGAAGTAGTCTACGTTCTTCATGTCTGAAATATTTGAAGGAGCAAGGTCTGCAGATCCGCCGAAAAGTCCGGGAACTACATCCTTTACTCTGTTGAGTGCCATACCTGAAAGCTTTCTTGTAGCTTCTGCCTTGTCCTCGAACTTCCAGTAATCCTCATCATCGATAAGCTTCTTTGCAATGTCAAGATCGAAATCAGCCTCGATAGCTGCCTTAAGCTCAGGGAACTTAGCGCAGTAGTCTGCGTAAAGAGCGTTCCATGCTTCCTCTGCCTTTGCACCGTTGTCTGCAAGTGAAGCATAGTTTGCGTATACCTCATCAGGTACAAAGAAAGGCTCTGTCGAAGGCCATCCGATGTTCTCCTTTAATGCAAGTACATTCTCATCGCCGAGAGGCTCGCCGTGTGCCTTGGGTGAACCCTCCTTTGCGGGACAGCCCTTACCGATCTTTGTCTTGAACATAATCATTGAAGGCTTTGTTGTCTCTGCCTTTGCAGCCTTGATAGCCTTCTCAATCTCTGCCATGTCATGACCGTTCTCAACCACGATTGTCTGGAAGCCGAAGCCCTCAAAACGCTTTACGACATCCTCCTTGAATGCGATGTCTGTGGTACCCTCGATAGTGATATTGTTTGAATCGTAAAGAACGATAAGCTTTCCGAGTCCAAGAGTTCCTGCAAGTGAAAATGCCTCACTTGAGATACCCTCCATCATACAGCCGTCTCCACCGAGTACATATGTATAATGATCGAAAATATTGAAGCCTTCGCGGTTATACTTTGCAGCCATATGCTTCTCAGCCATTGCCATGCCGACTGCCATTGCCATTCCCTGTCCAAGAGGTCCTGTTGTAGCCTCTACACCTCTGGTATGTCTGTACTCGGGATGTCCGGGAGTAAGTGAACCCATCTGTCTGAACTGCATCAGGTCTTCCTTCTTGAGACCGTATCCGAACAGATGAAGAAGTGAATATAATAATGTTGAACCGTGTCCGCCCGAAAGAATGAATCTGTCTCTGTTCTTCCAATCAGGATTCTTGGGGTTGTGATTCATCTCCTTGCCCCACAAAACATATGCGATATCCGCACATCCGAGAGGAAGTCCGGGATGGCCTGACTTTGCCTTCTGGATGGCATCTGCAGCAAGAACACGGATAGCGTTTGCTGACATTACATCAATATTGCTCATAAAAAAGCTCCTTTCCTGTACGCTTCCTGCGCACGTTCACTTATATAATGATGACGGCATCAAAAGTACTGACGCCCATTGATACAGGCTGCCGCACTGCTTTGCAATTCACACAGCCTTCGTATCATATATAACGTTGGGTCATTATCCTGACCGCAATCCGGGACGGAATAAATACCGCAGACATCACAGTACGCACAAGAAATCAGAGCGTAAACAGCAGACTCGCAAATCCAATCCCACTCGAAGTAATTTTAGCATATTTTTACAAATAATTCCACTTATTTTTTATTTCACCTGTGATTTTGTGGCGCGCTTTAAGAATGTTTTTGACCGGATGGTGAAGAAACAGCCTTTTTTGTAATTGTCAGGACATTGCATTCATTCTCATATCTGTATGACATATCGTCCATACTCTTCTTTACCATGAAAATGCCGAGTCCGCCTATCGAACGTTCCTCTGCCGACAGCGTGGTATCGGGATCGTCCTTAATCATGGGATTGTAGGGAATACCTTCATCGATAAACATGAGCTTGACGGTTTTATTGTCATCCTCCGTGTAGAGCTTTACCGTAACAGGACCTTTCTTCCCACGGTAACCGTAATTGACTATATTGCTGTAGATTTCATCAATCGCAATACTTATCTGGGTAATTGCCTTCATGGGGAATTCTATCTTCTCAAGCTCTCCCTCAATAAACTCTGTCACCTTCGGTATATCCGAAATATCAGCTTCCTCGTAACGCATTGCAGGTACCATCTCTTCTCCAAAATATTTCAGTGCAACCATTGTGATATCGTCAAACTGCGGTGCTTCTCCTACAAACTCATCCACCTTCTGTTTTACAAAATCACACATATCCCTGACATTCTCAAATTCCTTTGAATTCAGCACATCAATCAGCCGCTCCTCCCCGAAAAGTTCATCCGAGGAATTTGTAGCCTCTGTCACACCATCGGTGTACAGATAGATTGTGTCTCCCGGCTCAAGCTGCAGTTCCTGCGCTCTGTACTTTACACTGTCCATTCCTGCCAGTACAAATCCCGCACGCGACTTGAGATACTCGAACTTTCCTCCTGCGTGACGTACAAGTGGCGGATTGTGTCCTGCATTTGCAAACTTCACAAGGCCTGTCTTCAGATCAAGACATCCCTGCCATGCCGTTACGAACATTCCGGCATCATTGCCTTCACACAGAGCAAGATTTCCGTGCGTGAATATGTCATTTATCGCCATATCTGCTTCGGTCAGTGTCTTTAATTCCGTTTTTGCTCTCATCATGAACATAGCCGCCGGAATTCCTTTACCCGATACATCCGCAATCAAGAAATTCAATGTAGTATCGTGGGTAATGTAGAAATCGTAGAAATCTCCACCGACCTCCTTCGCCGTTACCATGCTGGCATATATATCAAATTCCTTATGTTTCGGGAAGGCAGGGAAGGTATTTGGCAGTGCCGACACCTGAATTGACTTCGCAAATTCAAGCTCCTTGTCTATTCTGGCCGATGCCTCGGCAATGTATCCTTTCAATGCGTCAACCGTCTGATTGATATCATCCGACAGTGAGGCAAATTCAGCATTCGATCTGACATCAACCACTTCGTTAAGGTCGCCCCCGGTAATTTTGCTGAGCGATACGTTTATATCCTTTATCTGGTTTACAACAACACGCTTTATCAGCATATAAATCAGTCCAAACAATACCGCAAATACCAGAATTTCGAGGAAGGTGTTTACATACAGAGCAATATTTCGCATCTCGAATGCTTCACTCTTCGGAAGCACCGACATTATATAATATCCTTCCGTCTGTTTGAAGCAGCAGAAGCATGGCTCGCCCGCCACCGTCATGGTAAATATCTCTCCCGAATTCGGATTCGCCATTTCACCGACTTCCGAAAAAAGTTTCTCAATACTGCTGCCGTTCGGTGCGCATACTATATCGAATTTCTCATCCAGGATAAGCAGATAACCGTTTTTACCAACATGCCTGTTTTTTGTAATTATCTGCATCTGCTCATCAATGTCTTTCTGAAACTGCTCTGAGTCATACCCTACCTGAAGATACCCTCCGGGTATTTCCACTCCAGCATACTTACGCCAAACACCGGTGTCAGATGTTGTGGCTCTGTATTCCTGAACATATTCTCTGTTTGTTTTCAAGCCATTCATAAATTCAATAGCCTGTTCACCCGAATACATGTCGAAACCCAGATAAGATTCTTCCGAACTTTCTACTATCTTCCCGTTTAAATCAATTAAGCTGATTTCAGCAATATCAAGCTTTTCCGCTATTTTGTCAATGCTTTCATTATTTTTTATCCGTTTCGCAACATCGTGTGTCAGATTCATCAGATTTCTGTCTGAGGTATCCATGATATCACGTGCCACATCATCAACCGAAAGCTTCAGTTCGTTTTCTGCCTGTGTATTGGCTATGACATCCTGAAGTCTGAACACGAAAAACGATGTTACAAGAAATGCAAGTACAACCGTCAGCAGCAACCAGCGCTGTATAGTTTGTGATATTCTCACCCTGTCACGGCTGAAACCGAGTCTCTCACCTGCCAGGATACTCAGTATTGTCGCTGCCAGCATCAGAGAAACCGCATTTGCGATAACCATAGGCACCGTATTGTCGGCTACAACCTTCATGGCTGTTTCCGGAACATCCATATTTGTCAGGAAAACCATCATCATATGGAACACTTCCATCACAACGCCTATTGCCAGTGAAATAAACCCACCCGGTTTTTTGTTCTCAAACATATATTTTCTTAGAAAAGCAGCGTAAAATCCGGCAATAATTGTCGAAAGAGTGCAGGCTACTCTTGTGAACCTACCTACTCCCCATGCAACTGCTATCCACCGCTCAATTCCTCCGATAAATCCGGCAATGATTCCTGCAGGCCCGCCAAACATTAGTCCCGCAGTCAGAACTGATGCATCCCTGCAGTTCGTCTGTGCGTCACCGAGCGCTATTCCCCACTCCGTTCCCGCTATCGCCAGCAGACCGAATACTATTCCTATCAACACCTGCTTTACTTTGTAATTAAGTTTTGCAAACGAACCCTTTTTTTCAAGAATGTATATCAGAGTCGATGCAACCACCGGCATACATGCCGCCAATCCCAATTTAATATATGCCCCAGCCATATTTTCCCCCTGCTCCGGATATAACTTCCGGAATTCCTTTCATATTTACTTTCATGGTTTCTGTTCATTGTTACCATTATCATTTGTTCACAGTTATGTTAGTACGTATTTGAATGTCCGGCCCGATGCGCAGTCGGATTGAATTACATTTATCAAGGCCTTTTCGCTGCGCTGACGGTTTTATTCGCGTTTATCAAGGCTTTTAACCGCACTGACGGGTTTTATTCGAGTTTTTCAAGGCCTTTTCGCTCCGCTGACGGTTTTTTCGAGTTTACCAAGGCCTTTTAACCGCGCTGACGGTTTTATTCGAGTTTTTCAAGGCCTTTTCGCTCCGCTGACGGTTTTATTCGCGTTTATCAAGGCTTTTAACCGCACTGACGGTTTTATTCGAGTTTTTCAAGGCCTTCTCACTGCGCTGACGGTTTTATTCGAGTTTTTCAAGGCCTTCTCACTGCGCTGACGGTTTTTTCGAGTTTACCAAGGCCTTTTAACCGCGCTGCAAGTTTTTTTTTGCATCTATCACCCCTTTCTCGCCGCGCTGCAAGAAAATTTACGAATATGTCCGATCAAAACCTGTGACTTTTTTCCTTCCATTCATCGAGTATCTTCTTTGACTGTTCATTTCTTTCTGCCGCTATCCTGTCCATTTCATTTTCCAGCTTTACTTCTTCATATACCCTCTTTGTTCTTACAATCATTAAGAAACATACCACCATGGAAAAAATCATTCCCAGTGTCCGCCATTTCATATTATTCAGTTCTCTGTTAATACTGATGTAGTAAATATGTCCTCGAAAATCAGTGTTGGATTCGTTATTTATCATGTTTTTCCAGGTATACTGTGTCTTAAGCGCTGCCTCCCGTTCGGCATCAGAAAAGCTCTTTAGACCTTTTACCACACCCGTAAACTCCAACGGCTCCGTAAACCGCTCCGCCGCTTCAAAACCGTTCGGTGCATAATTTTTCCCTGCAAAAAAATTATCTTCATCCGCAGTCTCAGGAATACACGGTCCCGTAGCATATACATAAGAATCCGAGTCATGTAATTTACAGAACACCGCCACGTAGCTTTCACCGTCAATAATAGTAAACTTGTGCGCATAAAAGCAGTAATCATACTTTATTTTGACCACATTACCGTCATACATTTCTTCCGAATTACAGTCAGTAATTTCTTTGGGATGCGTCAGCTTATAACCGAACACAAGACTCTTAATACCAATAACCATGAAGATAATCATCACGATAATCACTACTCCGAGTATCTTCAGTGAATTATAAAATCTTTTCATATCTTTTTACCATGTTTTCTAATTTCCTGCATTTCGGAAAGATGCAGATGGCTCTCACCGGGGTCTCCGCTTGCTGTACATCAGAGTACACCGAATACTTCACCAAGTCCCCTGTGAAGAACCAGATTTGCATAACTGTCGAAGGGTGTCTCAGACTTATTTATCAGAATCAGTTTATTGCCCTTGTAATAATTAACCAGGCTGGCAGCAGGGTATACTACAAGAGATGTTCCTCCCACAATCAGCACATCGGCATTTTTTATATATTCAACCGATTTACTCCACGTATAATCATCAAGGCCTTCTTCGTAAAGCACAACCTCAGGCTTTATTAGCCCTCCGCAGACATCACAGACAGGTATATATTTCGCCCCGTCTCTTGAAAGCTCTTTATTCAACGAATTTGATGTACCTGCATTCGCTGCGTCGCTCACAGCACTTTCGTCTTTTCCGACAAGTCCCGTATTTTCAGCATAACTCTTCCCGCTCTGGGATATTTGCCTCTTCACATACTCAACATCAAAAAATCTGTTGCACTTAGTGCACCTGTTTTTCATGACGGTTCCATGAACTTCAAGTACCTCCCTGCTTCCCGCAAGCTGATGAAGGCCATCAATATTCTGGGTAATAACCGCCTTGAGTTTTCCTTTTTTCTCAAGCTCAGCAAGCTTCAGATGCGTCGTGTTCGGCTTTACACCGTCAACAAGAATCTTATCGCCATAAAATCTGTAGAATTCACTCGTATTATGATAAAAAAAAGTGTGACTCAGAATAGTTTCCGGCGGATAATCGTACTGCTGATTGTAAAGACCGTCCGTACTTCTGAAGTCCGGTATGCCGCTCTCAGTTGACACACCCGCGCCACCCAAAAAAACAATATTATCACTGTTGTTCACGATGTCCGCGAACTTCTGTAAATCTCTATCCATAACAGACTCCCTTTATCCTTTCTTTACAGGATAACTGACTTCATCGCCCCATGATACTACTTCATCCATAAATCCATCAACGGCTATCAATCCGTATCCCCACAAGAATGCCCTGTCCTTTTCGGACAATTCATCAAGTGCTATCCAGCGAACCTCCTTTATCGGCTGGTCATTCGGATCCTCTTCGGGGTCATAACCCTTAATAGGTTCCTGATTCTCCGGTACGCTTACCCAGAAGGAGTGTTCCGTTCTTTCCCTATCGTAAAGCTCTGACAGCTTTTTAACTATCGTGCCGTCGAGCCCGCATTCCTCTTTAAGTTCTCTGATTACGGCCTGCTCCGGTGTTTCACCGTCTTCAATCCCGCCTCCCGGTATCGAATAAAATGTTCTTCCAAAATAACAAAGCTTTTCCACAAGTATTTTTCCGTTCCTTATTACAAATGCAACGCTTCTGTTTCTCAAATATTCACCATCCTTATTACAAAATAAAATCACTTCCGTTTTCAGATTTTCATTGTCACTTAATACAAAATAAGGCACTCCGATTTTTGGGGGATTCACTGTTTCTTACTGAAATTAACTACTTCAGTTTTCACTGTCCCTCATTGTAATTTGTTCAATTCGGTTTTCTTTTTTTCATTGCCCCTTACTGTAATTTGTTCAATTCGGTTTTCTGTTTTTCATTGCCACTTACTGTAAATAAATCAATTCAATTTTCAGATTTTTACTGCCACTTCAGAAAATAAAACAAACGGCTTCGGTGTTTCAGGCTTCTCCGCTATCTCCATATCCATCCAAATCAAACTGTACCATCTTCCAAATTTATACCCGCAGTCGGTGTGCTTTCCGGTCTGAACAAACCCCATATTTTCATGAAAATATAAGCTGTCCCGTGTCAGATATTCATCGTTCCTGTCAGTATAAGCCACTCCGGCATGCACAGAATAAATATTCTGTTTTTTCAGAATTTCAAAAAGTTTTGAATAAAGAGCTTTGCCTATTCCTTTTCGTTTGAACTCTTTGTCAATATAAATTGAAAGCTCAGCCGAATGCTTATAAGCCATTCGTGAATGAAATGAACCGGCATAAGCATAACCGACTATTCTGCCGTCTTCCGTAGCAACAAGGTACGGATAATTCATCAACGTATTTTCAATCCTATTTCTGAAGTCATCAATAGATGGAACATCATACTCAAAGGAAACTGCAGTATTCTCCACATAAGGTGAATAGATTCTGAGAAGCTCCTCTGCATCGTTCACCGTCGCAAGCCTAATATCCATTTTTCTCCTATCAATACTCCCGTTCACAACATATGTTTGTATTCGGCACCAAACAATAACCTTTTTATTGCTTATTATTGCTACTGCCTTCTATTACCGCTAATAATCGCTACTACTTATTAGTACTACTTAATAATACTAATTTTTAGTACCGTTGCGTTTCGATTACAGTTACTTTTTTATTACCTTTGCTATTTTTATTACCGTTGCGTTTTTTTACTGTTGCTTATTTATTACCGTTGCGGTTTTTACTGTTGCATTTTTATTACTGTTACTGTTTATTACCGTTGCGTTTTTATTACTGTTGCTTTTTTAACGTGCGTTATATTACTGTTGCTTTTTTATTAACGTGCGTTTTTATTAACGTTGATGCTTTATTACCATTGCGCTTATATTATCGCTAATTATAGTATTACTGCTGTCATTGCTGTTCAAAACGCATTCACAAACCCTGTCTGTTGAAGAAACAATCTTTTTTTACATCTTGGGACGTCACAAACAACTTATATTCGTATTACGACCAATCCTGAAAATACGTTATTCTTTGCTCGCACATTATATGTTGTCTGACACAAATTCCAAAATTGCATCACAAAACACCTTTAAAAAACAGGAGAACCAAAACAGCAACATGAGCAGCAAAAATCAATGGCATTCCAATAACAAAATACCAGTGCTTTGTCTTATGACGGAACATGTACATACCGGCCCATGTTCCGAGTGAGCCCCCCAAAAGGCTTACTCCGAAAAGTGTTGCCTCCTTAATTCGCCACTTATGCTTTTCTGCCCTTGATTTATCGACCTTCATCACGATAATTCCTGCAATATTCATAAGCACAAGATATGCTATTACAATATCCTTCATCTAATCCACCCTGATTATATATAGTAAAGACACTCTTATTTGCCTGATAATTACTCCATATGAGCATAATAATCCGCGATTTTTGAGTACTCATCAGGATCGGTAATCTTACTGACTTCAACCTGGTCGCCGAGTTTAATAGAACGGTACACATAAAGCCCACTGTCATCCACTTCATCATCGATAACCTGAGCCGCAACAACATAATGCTTATCCTCAAATATAAACTTATCAACTACAGCCATCTCTAACTCCTCGCCATCCTTGGAAGTGGTAAGAAATGTCTCATAACTCAAATATTCGTCTTCATTATTTAAAATTTCTTCACTCATAATATATCCTTTCTGCTTACTATAATAAAAACCAATAGAAACTATCTATTATTTTAACACTTAATTTATATAATATCAATCATTACTATTCTATGTTGGATAACGGTTAATGTCCCACCATCTCAGCCACTTAAATTACGAAAGCATGTCTCTTACAATATGCTGTAACACTTTGCATCTCATTAGAAAAAAATTTCAACTACAAAAGCATTTGCATACACGCAGATCGTTTATAAATAGGTCGCATTTTCCCGTAAAACAAGATAGTCTTTGACCCTATCCCCACAGAGTCAATTTTTTTCTGTTTTATGCATAATAAATCCTTCTATTTCGTAGATTTATCAATTTATTAAATTACAAAATCATGTTACCCTCTAAACCATAGGAGGTATCAGACATAATATTTGTATATTTAATAATAATTATAGCTGCACTTGTATTTATAAATTTCATAACTAACCGTCTTCTCCGAAATATAAAAGGAGATTACGACTCCATGTTATCAAACAGTGAAAAATCCGATGTAGAAAACCGTAAGAAAAATGATTACATTTTCTTACCCAAAGACATGTAAACACATATTCACCAGACAACCATCTCTTTATATTTCGGGCAGACTTAACTGCCTGCCCCATATAGGATTTTTGCTATAATGAAACTTCCCATCTGCTCATAATTAGCGGATGGGAAGTTTTTTATACACTAAATTTTCAAATATCTAACATACGTTCGCTTAAACATATGCTTTGTTTTGCTGTCTAAACAACGTAATTTCCTATAAAGAAAAAAAGTTACCGCGAACAGTAACTATAAAAAAAGTGCCCAGAACCGGAATCGAACCAGTGACACAGGGATTTTCAGTCCCTTGCTCTACCAACTGAGCTATCTGGGCATGGTATAAAAGAAATTGCGGGAGAAGGATTTGAACCTACGACCTCCGGGTTATGAGCCCGACGAGCTTCCAGACTGCTCTATCCCGCGATAATCAATATGAAGAACAATCACGTAACCGCAATCCATTCTTAAAAAAAATATTCTCAAATGAGAACAATGGGCGGAGAAGGATTCGAACCTTCGAAAGCATAGCTAACAGATTTACAGTCTGCCCCCTTTGGCCGCTCGGGAATCCACCCAGAAGCCGATGATCAGATTCGAACTGATAACCTGCTGATTACAAATCAGCTGCTCTGCCGTTGAGCCACATCGGCATGACTTTCGTCATTCTGCACTTTCGTGCAATGGGACCTATAGGGCTCGAACCTATGACCCTCTGCTTGTAAGGCAGATGCTCTCCCAGCTGAGCTAAGATCCCAAAAAACAAATTTACATAGCACCAAACTAAAATAAAAATGTCGTTGAAACATAAGTTTCAAACGACCCAGACGAGACTCGAACTCGTGACCTCCGCCGTGACAGGGCGGCGCTCTAACCAACTGAGCCACTAGGCCATATATCAAACGAAAGCCGTTTAATAATCACAACATTGAATTTACATCAAAATGTATCATTTGTCAATAAAAATTTAACAAAATCAACCGCAAAACTAAAGAACAAGAAACATCCTTCCGAAACAAATCTCAGGTTAAGCCCTCGACCTATTAGTAACAGTCAGCTGCAAGCATTACTGCTCTTCCACCTCTGCCCTATCAACCTTATCGTCTTTAAGGGGTC
>JAZLIK010000034.1:0-95441 GCA_045617345.1 Lachnospiraceae bacterium
GACTGTGAATAGTAACTATAAGAACACGTTTTTTATGTCGTTGAAGAAGACAAATACCATCAGGATGAGCAGAAGTACCATACCGATTGCATGCACGAGTCCTTCCTTTTTCTTGTCTACCTTCTTGTGTGTTATCAGTTCTATTATGACAAATATAAGTCTTCCGCCGTCAAGTGCGGGGAGCGGAAGCAGATTTACTATTCCGAGGCTGGCACTGATCATAATGAGCCAGTTTGCCATATTCAGGAATACATAAAGTGCGCCGTCCTTCTTTGAGGTTTCAACCGTATTCTCTATTTCGGACACAATTCTGACGGGACCGCCCATGTTGTCCATCGACATATTTCCTGTGATAAGCTTCCCGAGTCCTTTAAGTTCTACCATAATGTTGTATTTTACCTCAACAAAGGCATACTTCATTATTTCAAGAGGACCCACATCCTCACGTAAATTATGGTCAAATAACAGGCCAAGACTGTTTGATGAATAGGTAGGCTTTACAAAGCTCGCATCATAATCGGGAGTTACCTGGGCGGTCTTTTCCGTACCCTTATGTTCATATACGACAGTAATCGCAGAACCGTCAAGCGGATGCTCCTCAAGATAGTTGAACAGTTCACTTCCCGATGCAATCGCCGTGCCGTTTACAGCCTTTATCACGTCTCCGCTCTTTATTCCTGCCTCATCAAACGGCATTCCTTCGGTAACCGTGCTCAGCTCCGCGGGTTCATCATTGTTTGTGTACGAAAAGCCGCACTGATATCTCTTCAGTATCGAGGGCGTAATTACTCCTTTATACTCCCTGCCGTCACGCTCGAAGGATATTTCGAGCGGCGTCTCGTCATAATCCTCAAATTCAAAATGAATGAGGAAATCACGGCATACCGAATATCCCGTATCATCGAAGGATGTTACAACGTCTCCCATCTGCATGCTGATGACTTTTCCGGCCATATCACCGTTCTCTTCATCATCGGTAAGCTGAATTCTTGTTGCCGGCGAATTATCTTCAACATACAGAACCTCAACGGGATCGTGACCTATAATGGCAATGACTATTGCTGCAAATACAAATGCCAGAATGAAGTTAAAAAACGGTCCCGCAAAAAGAGTTGCAAATCTCGCCCATGGACCTTTTGCATTGAATGAACGTTCATCAGCGTTGTCGTCGTCCTCACCGAGCATCTGACAGGCTCCGCCAATCAAAAGCAGACGGACACAGTATGTGGTTTCGCCTATTTTAAAGCCAAACAGCTTCGGTCCCATGCCAAGTGAAAATTCAGGCACATATATACCGTTTTTCTTTGCAATAAGCAGGTGTCCGAGTTCATGAAAAATAATAATAACACTAAGAATTACTATACCTAATAAAATTGATGCTACTGTTAACATTTGTTTCTCCAGTCGTTTGCCATTCTGTATGTTTCCTGCTCTGTTTCAAGTATCTCCTGCAGAGTCGGTGCGGCTATGTTTGTATGTCTTTCAAGACAATAATCAATAATGCCGTATATATCGGTAAATCCTATATTTCCCTTTAGAAATTCTGCCACCGCATACTCGTTTGCGGCATTGAATACGGTACACGAACTGCCGCCTTGTTTTGCCACTTCTATTCCGATTTTGAGCCCCCTGAACGTCTCGATGTCCGGTTCTCCGAACTCAATTCTGCCAAGCTGCGCCAAATCCAGTCTGCCACAGTCGAGAGGCTTTCTCTCGGGATAATAGAGTGCATACTGTATAGGAAGCCGCATATCGGGGACTCCCATCTGTGCAATAATCGAGCCGTCCATAAACTGAACTGCCGAGTGAATTATACTCTTCGGCTGAATCAGAACGCAGATATCGTCAACGTCCACATTAAACAGCCACTTTGCTTCCATAACCTCAAGTGCCTTGTTGACAAGCGATGCCGAATCTATAGTAATCTTGCTGCCCATAGACCAGTTCGGATGCTTCAGTGCATCAGCCGCCGTCATGGTTTTGAGCTGCTCTGTGTTCATCCCGCGGAACGGACCGCCCGAACAGGTGAGCAGAATCTTTTCTATTCCGGGATGTCCCATCCAGTTCGCATAGTCTCCGTCAGGGCCGTATTTTCCCTGCAGGCTTTGGAATATAGCCGAGTGTTCACTGTCTATCGGAAGGAGCTTCACCCCCTTCTCCCTGACGAGCGGGATAATAATATGTCCCGCGGTTACAAGTGTTTCTTTGTTTGCGAGAGCCACATCACAGCCTGCGTTTACAGCCGCTATGGTCGGTCTGATACCAATCATTCCCACAAGTGCTGTCACAACCAGATCATTCGACGGATCCGAGGCTATTTCCTCGAGTCCCTCCATCCCGGATACTACCTTAACGTCCGAAAGCCCGCCGACCGTCTTTAAACGTTCTGCGAGCATTTCAGCCTTGTCTTCATCATATACACAGACCTTTTCAGGCTTTACCTGTATTATCTGCTCATACAGTTTATCAATATTGCTTTTGGCCGACAGCGAAACCACCTTAAACCCGCCATGCCTGCCGATAATATCAATCGTCTGGGTTCCTATTGAACCGGTGGAACCCAGAATACAGAGTCTTTTTTCTTTAGAAGCCATGATGTCCTCCGCCTCCGCTGTGACCGCCGCCTCCATGACCGCCGCCGTGACCTCCGCCTCCGCCTGATGACCTCGGTGAGTATCTCTTGGTGGTATTTACAAGTCTGGTCTGATTATTTCCGCTTTGGATATTAATCATTGCGTACTTAAGCATTTCTTTGCTTCCCGCACGCTTTGTACGTGAAGTACCCGATGCAATAAGATAGCAGACAAAAAATCCAATCGACAATGACATAAACGCCGTACATATTACAAGCATGGGACGTGCAATGTGTATATCGTTTGCGACTTTGTATATCATATCAAAGCCCTCTTTTGCACATTCATAATACTCTTTTCTTGAAGCATATCTGTATACATTATCCGTGATTGTGTCCGCATACCCGTTATTTATCTTGTCATACAGGTAACCGTCACTGTATACGGCAATCTCACGCGTATCCATGTCTATCATAAACATGGTAGCGTCATCTCCGTTGTCAAACATCTCATAGAAACACTTCTCCACCATCCGCATGATATCATGTTCTGTATTGTTATCAATGGAGATAAATACACCGTTTCCCGTCTCCGTCAGAGGATACATGTCGTCAAGCAGCTTTTCTGCTTCATTCTGTGTGAGCAGTCCGGCATGATCCTTTACATATACGGTATAACCGGTGCTGTCATTTGTTTTCGACAGCGTTTCCGAGGCTTTGCTAACATTCTGTGCAGCATCCACATCAATCTCACCGTAATAACTACCATCACCATAATTGCCGTCATCTCCGTAATAGCCGCCTTCACCGTAATTGCCGCCATCTCTGTAATAGCCGTCGCCGTACTCATTTTCCGGCTGAGAGGTGCCTGAATATACCGAATCAAATTCAAATTCTTCATAACCATTGCCGGGATCTTCCAAATTACGCGATATATCCCGGTATTCGTCAGGAAGCTTCTTATATATGTAACCAAGAGTCAGCTCGCAAGCATCGCGGGCATCCATTCCGCATTCCATTTTTGTGTTTGCATATGATTCAATCAGCCTTACTTCCTCACTGTTGAAAATATCTTCTGCCTTACCCAGAGTATACAGAGCGCTCTCGCTCGAAGTCATATCCATGACCATGAACAGCATTCCTGTAGAATCGTTTTCAGTATAGCGGTCCTCTGCCCATTGATTGAGCATATTTTTTTCTTCTTCAAAATCATAGCCAAAGTCTACAACATATATCTCAAAATCGCAGACTCTTGATAACGGCTGAGCCATTTCATGAATTGTTTCAGCGTTATTGCAGGACACCAGATTCTCCGCAAAATAGACCATTCCGTTTTTACCTGACCACTCATTCTGAATGAATACATAGTGATAATACCGACAATCGTCATTGTTTATCGCATATCCCACCGTCACAGGATAAATGACAGCCATCACCAGAGACAAAATCACAAGAGCCACAATGCTGCGTACAAATCCTTTATCTGATTTTTGCACTGTCATCACCTCCCGTTCTGTCAAACTGCGGAAGCTTACGTGTGGTAAGCCTGTTAAACGAAGCCATCATCAGAATAATCTGAAGAATACTGAGTAAAAGAATTACCGTATCCGCAATATACCATATCGAATCCCTGTTGGGATTAATAAAGTAAATCAGTCCGGCAACCACCGAAGTAAAAATACCGAAGAACTTGGCGTTTGAATGATAAATCACTTTATCCTTTGACTTGCCGATGCTAACCGATTTCCTGATGGCATTGTTCATGGCCTCTTCATCATCAGCTCCGTTGTCTTTCTCAAATTTAAGTCTGTTCTGAAACAGCACACCCAAATCGTCAGAGCCCGTTTCATGTATTGCGGTATTCTTTATATGTCGCCCGCGAAGCACCGATACTAGAATCGAAAACGCTGCCGCTGTCACCAGTGCTATTTTTCTGCTGATATTCAGACCCAGCAGGAAATACAGAATCGCAAACACTCCGCCGGAAAGAATCAGCGAGAATATGATGTATTTCTTGAAATCTATAGGGATATCGCCTGTCAGTTTTCCCGTCTGACCGTTTACAACAGAATATGTGATTCTGTCCTCACCACGGTCTTTCACCCTGTAGCTCATAAACCATACGGGAAGCATCGTCAAATCTGCACGGTTAATATTATGATTCATCTTCTTTTCGACTGAATCCTTCTTGATAGTATAGCTGCGATATATCTGATCACTCAGCAGCTTGTCAGTACAGTCCGAGTCTACAAGCTTTCTAACCTCCCCATCATACGCCTGGGGCGGAACGTCCGACGCATCTGCATAAAAACCGCTTAAAAACGACGGAGTAAACTGTAACATCTGTGACTGATCGTAAGGCTCTATAGCCTCACTCAGGTCATCCGAAAAGGTACTTGAAGCATCGAATGATACACCTGCATAGGAGCTGTTTAAGTTGGAACTGATCTGATAATGGTCAGTAAAAACATAATCACCTCTTCTGTAACTCCTTGTGCCCTCTACATCAATCGGTCCGCTTCTCGAACATGCATAGGTCCAGAATGGCATATATATGCCTCTGAAGGAGTTTATGTTCGCAACCTCTTTCATATTTTTCGGAGCAAAAATGCAATGTTTAACATACTTTTTATAGCTTTCAACACAGTCCTTCTTTGTCTTCTTGAACGGAATAATATACGCGGGACGCTGCATTGTCGAAAGACGGCTGTCAAGAATAGTCGAACCTCCGCAGTAGCTGCAGAATGCGGCTGCTTCATTGTCCTCGGTAACTATCTCGCCACCGCACTGCGGACATGTAAATATATTTACTTCGTAAACACTGCTCTCATCCGCATCCTTATCCTTCACCACATCATACGGACTTACAACCGTATCACAGGCTTCACAGAACAGTGCCTGTTTTTCAATGCTGAATTTCAGATTTGATGCACAATTGGGACAAGCGTACATACTCTGATACTCCTTTCCGATAAAGATTTTCACCTTCGTAACGCTCAGACTGCAACAGGTTATCTTCGCCACCGTTCAACAGTCTGACTAAATCACATTCATAAGGCCTTTGTGCCTCTGCTTGTTACAAAATCCAAACAGCTTTATGCACTCATTAAGGATAACAGATAATAGCATATCGGTGCAATAAATATTACACTGTCAAAACGGTCCATAATTCCTCCGTGTCCGGGAATTAGGGTACCGTAATCCTTTATTCCTTTATTACGCTTGATTGCGGAAGCGGCCATATCTCCTATCTGAGATACAAGTGCCGATACTCCGCCCACAATGGCAAATGTCAGGCACGGATTTGTAAAGGTTCCGCTGAGGCTGTTATTAAATATCAGTGCATACACAAACCCGATAAGTGCAGCACCTGCCACGCCTCCGATAAGTCCTTCAAGTGACTTCTTGGGACTGAGCTTGGGAGCTATTTTCGTTTTACCGAGTTTTCGTCCGACACAGTAAGCACATGTGTCCGAACCCCATGAGCCAATAAATATCATCCATACCGTGTACGCACCGCAGTCACCCGTTCTGACTCTGAAAATGTAGCTGAGCGTAACCGCTGCGTAGAAAAATCCGAAAAACACCATCGTAATCTGCTCTGAATTAAATTTGGGGAATGTCAGTACATAAATCGCCAGCAGCACTACAGTAAAGCCCGCAACTATCATCTGCATGTCGACAGATACGCTTTTCCCCGCAAAGTACAGACCAAGTACAAGATACCATACTGCCGCCGTCAGATAACCTGCTGCGCCTGCCAGGCTCCTGTTTGCCCCTACAACCCTGTATATTTCCATCATTCCTATCATCGAAATAATGACCAGAACTCCGAACAGCACCCATCCTCCGAAAACCATCGCCGTTATGGTGACAGCCATCAGTATTACAGAGCTTCTGAGCCTTATCATAAATGAATTGTCATTGTTAATATCTTTTCCCATTTTTTCCTCCAAAACCGCTGCCAATGAACAGCCTTATTTCCCGTTTCTTCCGCCAAATCTTCTGTCGCGTCCGTTATAGTACTCAATAGCCTTCTCAAGCTCTTCCCTGTTGAAATCAGGCCAGTAAACATCGGTATAATATATTTCCGAATAAGCAAGCTGCCACATCATAAAATTGGAAATTCTCTGTTCTCCGCTTGTTCGTATCATCAGGTCCGGATCCGGAAAATCAGCCGTATCAAGATATCCGGCAAAGTCTGCCTCCGTCAGCTTACTTATATCAATGTTTCCCTTTGCTGCATCTTCAGTGACCTTCTTCACCGCTCTCACAATATCGTCACGTCCGCCGTAATTCAGTGCGACTATAAATGTCAGTCCGGTAAAATCCTTCGAAAAATCCTCCAATTCACGTATAGCCTGCTGTAAATCCGTGTTCAGACGTGATATGTCACCGATAACACGAACGCGCATGTTGTTTTTCTGAGCTTTCTTTTTGCAGCCCTTCATGTAATCATATAAAAGCTTCATAAGTGTGGATACTTCGTCCTCGGAACGGCTCCAGTTTTCCGTCGAAAAAGCATATACCGTCAGGTACTCAATTCCAAGGTCCCAGGCCGCCGAGCAGATTTTCTCGACATTGTCGGCACCTGCCGCATGCCCCATGGCGCGCGGTCTGTGCTTCATTTTTGCCCAGCGTCCGTTTCCGTCCATTATAATGGCCACATGACGCGGAATTTTCATATCAGCCTTATTTTCTGTGTTTATTCCACTCATAAAATTGTCATCCTCCGGTTGATTTAGTTGTCGTTATTCAACGCCTCATTTACCGTCTTTAAAAATTTCCTGTCCTTCTTGTCCAGCTCCACCTTTTCAAAGAGATCCGGTCTTCGCGCCATGGTCCTCAGAAGAGACTGTTCGCGTCTCCATCGTTCGATATTTGCATGATGTCCCGACAAAAGTACCTCCGGAACAGGTCTGTCCATAAATATCTCCGGTCGCGTATACTGCGGATATTCAAGCGTATTTCCCTCAAAGCTTTCATCGGATGCCGAATCGCCGTTGTTCAGCACTCCGGGAACCAGTCGCGCCACCGCATCCATAATACAGATAGCCGGCAGTTCACCGCCTGTCAGGACGAAATCACCGAGTGAAATATAATCGTCTGCTTCCATTTCAAGTACGCGCTCATCAATTCCCTCATAATGTCCGCACAGGAAAATCAGATTTTCTTCCTGAGCCAGTTCCTCTGCCACCTTCTGATTAAAAGTTCTCCCGATAGGTGACAGATAAATCAGTTTGCAGGTTTCTCCTTTTGCACGAACGATATCCCTCGCCGCTTCACAGGCCCTGTATACAGGCTCCGCCTGCATGACCATTCCCGCGCCGCCGCCATATGGGTAATCATCTACACGATTATGCTTATTACAGGCATAATCTCTGATGTCAATAACATCCAGATTTATCAGACCGTTTTCTCTGGCCCTGCCCATAATACTTGTATTCATGCAGTTTTCTACCATTTCTTTAAAAAGCGTCAAACATATATAATTCATATTTCTCCTAACCGGCTGTCCCTTAAAGAAGCCCGGGCAGCAGGTGAACATCTATTCTTTTTGCTTCTGTGTCAGTCTTCAATATACAGTCTCTGATTGCCGGAATCAGAAGTTCTTTCCCGGCTGACATCTCAACAACATATACATCATTGGCCGATGATGTCATGACATCCTTCAGTACACCAAGCTTTTTCCCGTCGTCGCCTACAACATCAAAGCCTATCAGATCACAGATGAAATATTCGTCCTCTCCCAGCTCGACTGCATCCTCGCGGTCTATCAGAAGGTCTTTTGATCTGTACCTCTCTATTTCATTACGGTCGTTAATGTCTGTAAACTTTAAAATTACCATATTTTTGAAAAACTTTACGCCTTCTATTTCACACTGTCTGATTTCACGTCCGCAGTCAATATATACCTTTTTCAATTTCTTGAATCTGTTTACATCATCCGTAGTCGGAAACACGTTCGCTTCACCGTGTACTCCGTGTGCCGATGTGATCACTCCGACTCTGAGTCTGTCCTCCATAAAATCCTCCGTATTGCTGTCGTGCAGTTTCTGTTTACAGTCTGTACATTACTTTTTACAGTCTGTGTAAACCAATTAATTATACTTTTTTTTAAGAATTATTTCAAGACAATCCAAATAAAAAAATAATAGATTTTTCTCAATAACCGGGATAAAAATAAAGGGTTTCGATTTCTCAAAACCCTTTATTTCCTTTTTTTGTAATATGTAATTAATAACAAAAGCAACTATTTTTCAATTGCCCCATATATCTCTTCAAATGGGTATCCGTCAGGAGAAAACCTTTCAATTTCAGAAAGCCGCTCAACAAATTTCCTAACATGCAACGCGTCGCGACATTCACTGAAATAACCAAATGATAATACTGCTCACGCCTGTCAAAACGCAATCATAAGCCATTTATTCACGTTTTACAATCCTGTTCCGACAATATTTTTCAATACTTATCTGAACGTGACGCTATATCCCTCGAATTGTGAAAACAACTGAATAATAATAGCCTTAACGCTTGTTTTCGCCTTTTCATATACACCGTTTTTTTCAGCTCTTTCAAGTTCTGCCTCCTTAACCTCTTCCATTTTTTCGTTCACCTCATTTGAGTCTATAGGATTAAACAGATTGTTGTCCTCATCTGTTTTCAGAGCTGTAATATAATTATCCAGTATACGCGGCTCAGGAAGCGACACGATTATCTTTTTTTTGTCAACTTCTATGTCTATTGCACCAACATCATATCCAACCTTTATCACTCCCCCGTAATGTATGTCAATTTCATGACTTGTAAATGGTATGTTCCAGTCTCCGATTTGTCTGTATTCTTCAATTTTTGCATAGCCCGAATACTCATATTCCGAAGTTGCAAACTCACCGATTTCCGACAGAAGTTTTTTAAGTTCATACGCTTCCAGCTCCGGATCTTCAATTTCAAGCTCGGTAAATCCTTCATCCATTTCAGGGATTTCCATGTCCGAACGTTTCTCATGTTTATACTGTATCAGTACAAAGATACTTATAAGAATAACCGCTCCCAGAATAATCAGTACAGCTTTCCCATTGTCCCTGAAAAAAAGTACAGAGATTCCGATTCCAAGTAATACCGCAGACACAATAAGTGAAAGAAGCAGTATCTTGATATCAAATACAGCTCCGATTATTCCAAGTAAAAGAAACAGCCCGGATAAGCTGCCCCAGATTAGTATTGCGATTTTTGCTGCTTTCTCACGTTTTTCATTATAGCAGTATCTGTTCATCTCGTATCTGTCCCATTCCGAAGCACGTTTTTGCCGATATTCCATTTCCATTTCTTCAGTCTTTGCTCTGATTACATCGGCAACATTGTTCTCATTAATTGTAATCTCATATTCGTTATCATCATAAATAATATTCTTTATTCCGCAATATTCACAGGTGACAACCTTCTGACCCTTATGATATTCCAGTTCTGCTCCGCAGCTCTGACAGAATAATCGTTTTAATTCAATCATACCGGCACCTCACTTCATATGCATCATACCCACGCAGTTATAAACAGAATCAGATAAAATATTAATATCACCGCAATTATAATTCCAAGAATTTTCTTAATCATATTAATCCTCCTAAAGTCTGCCTTTTTGTAAGGATAACCTTCCGCAGCATCATAAACTGCTTTTGTCTCCTGTTTATACTGAAACGTAAGTGCAAATATGTATATGTGCTCTTTTGTGTAATCACAGTCGCGTATATACTCTTAACACTTGTATCATATTATTGCACAAACAGAAAAGATTTGTTGTGCTGCCGGCACACAACCAAATGCTTACAGGACATTTTCTTCTATTCCCGGTATTTATTCCACGTCTGTGAAAAAAACATTCATATTCAGTTTTATTTTTTTAATTGTAGTATATAATGATACAAGCGTCAGAAGTACGTTATTTTCGTCAAGCTTGCCTGCAAGAAAAATAATGTACTTTATGATGCCCGTATCAAATAACAATGTTGTAAAATAAATACAGCCAGGACAAAAGAATGAAAGAAGGATATTTTGACTGCAGTTCACTTGCATGGCGAAGTTTTGCATCACAGAAATGCTATCTCGGAGGTTCAAAGACATATGCACCAACGGCAGCGGATCTTTCCAAGTGGCTTGAAGCCAACGACTGCGTAATCGAATACGGAGCCCCGGAGGATCTTTCAAAGCTTGTTGTCGGTGACCTTATCTTCAGCACAAGCGGAGGTAATAACGGCAGATTTATGCAAATCGATCATGTTGCAGTATATGATGGTGCCCGTACCTGGCAGCAGTGCATATTCTCAAATATGAATTATTACGTTTATTACGATGTGCATACGGCTGAACTTTGCGGTATGATTGTGCATGCCGGTGGCTCGGGCGGCGGTGTTTATTTAAGTGCTTATCCGGGCTACGGAAGAATTGTAATGACCGCAAGACCGAAAACACCGTAACAGATAACCTGATTTTTCTATGCATTGTTCTTATTCGCTTGCACCGGCATAGGAAAGCATATCGCCTTCGACATGCTGCGCCGCTTTTGCGTCGCGTCTGCGACAAAATACAGCTGCAAAAACGTGCGCAGCCTCGCGAGGCGTTTTTTACTTTATTGGACGCAATTTCCTATAAATAAAAAAAGGAAGCCTGATTTTCATCAGATTTCCTTTTTTATAATACAGTCACCTGTACACACTATTCTGTCCGAATAAATCATGGCACCCTTCAAACCGACTGCCATTCTCGTAACCGACACTCAGACAATATCTACTACTACCTTTCTGTCATCCTTAGCAGCTGCTGCTTTAACAACAGTACGTATGGATTTAGCTATTCGGCCCTGTTTACCAATGACCTTTCCCATATCCTCCGGTGCAACCTTGAGTTCAACAACAATCTGCTTGTCTGACTCTGTCTCAGTAACAACTACCTGCTCCGGATGATCCACAAGTGATGTAGCAATAATTCTAACTAATTCTTTCACTGCTATCACCTCACTTATTTAACGATACCAGCCTGCTTGAAAAGCTTGCCAACGATATCGGTAGGCTGAGCACCGTTTGCTAACCACTGCTTTGCAGCCTCCTCATCAACCTTTACTGCCTTGGGCTCCTGGTTAGGATCATATGTACCAATCTCTGCGATGAACTTTCCGTCTCTGGGAGATCTTTCATCAGCAACGATGATTCTGTATAAAGGATTCTTCTTTGCACCCATTCTTGTTAATCTGATCTTTACTGCCATTTCTTTCACCTCCTTATAAATTCTGTATCTCAACCCTGAATAAATCAGTAACTGAAATCAATTCGACACTGTAACATAAATGCTTCTGTATGGTACGTATAAAGCCGGCTCACGGTTGATAACCGCTCATCGTTTCCATTCACGGTTTATTCATCAGCGCAGCTTTCCGAACGGAAGCTTCAGTCCATGCTTTTTTCCGCCCTTCATCATGCCGGAGAACTGCTTCATAACCTTTTTAGTCTCGTTAAACTGCTTTATAAATCTGTTGACTTCATTGATGTCTATGCCTGAGCCTCTGGCAATTCTGTTCTTTCTGGAAGGATTGAGCAGATCGGGATTCTCACGCTCCTTTAGTGTCATTGAATTGATAATGGCCTCCGCCTGCTTCATGGCAGCTTCTCCCTGACTCATATCAACATCCTTCATATTTCCGCCGAGACCCATTCCGGGAAGCATCTCCATTATCTTTGAAATACCGCCCATATTTCTCATTGAATTTATCTGATCAAGATAATCGTTAAAATCAAATTCCGACTTTCTGATTTTCTGCTCCAGCTCACGAGCTTTCTTCTCATCGTACTCAGCTTCCGCTTTGTCAATCAGTGAAAGGATATCACCCATTCCGAGAATTCTCGAAGCCATTCTGTCCGGATAGAACTGCTCAACATCTGTAAGCTTCTCGCCTGTACCGATGTAAAGAATAGGCTTGCCGGTAATGTGCTTTATCGAAAGTGCCGCACCGCCTCGGGTATCACCGTCGAGCTTTGTAAGAATAACTCCGGTAATCTCAAGCTTATTGTTGAAGGTCTCTGCCACATTTACCGCATCCTGACCTGTCATTGCATCTACTGTCAGAACCGTGTGGTCAATATTTACTTCTTCCTTGACCTTCACCAGCTCGTCCATCATCTGCTCATCAATGTGCAGACGACCTGCTGTATCAATAATTACAACATTCTGATTATTTGCTTTTGCATGTTCAAGAGCCGCTTTTACAATGTTGACCGGTTCATGATCGGTACCCATCGAAAAACACTCTACACCAACCTTGCCGGCATTAACCTTCAACTGGTCAATAGCTGCAGGTCTGTAAATGTCGCAGGCCACCAGAAGAGGTCTTCTTCCCTTGGACTTAAACTTTCCGGCGAGTTTTGCCGCCATCGTGGTTTTACCTGCACCCTGAAGACCGCACATCATAATGGTGGTAATCTCATTACCGGGCTTCAGTTCAATCTCGGTGGTCTGATCGCCCATCAAAGCGGTCAGCTCCTCATTTACTATCTTTATAACCATCTGTGCGGGAGTCAGTGAATTCAGCACATCCTGTCCTACAGCCCTCTCCGTCACGGAACTTACAAACGATTTTACTACCTTAAAGCTGACATCTGCTTCGAGCAGTGCCATCTTTACTTCACGCATGGCATCCTTTACATCACTTTCGGATAACCTGCCCTTTCCACGAAGCTTGTTAAATACATTCTGAAGCTTCTCACTTAAACTCTCAAATGCCATGTAGCCTCCAAACAAATCTCTATATGAAAATCAAAATATCTTTGGTCCGTTCGTGTTAATTCTTTATTTGCATAATCTGAATTTCTCAGCTTTCAATGATGCTCTTCAGCCTGTCAATTGAATCACCTAAGCCATCCAGACTGTCGTTCATCTCCGATGTCCCGATACCCTTCCGGTTCACATCCTTCAGCCGCTTCAGCTCCTCAGACGCCGTCACAATCTCTGCGGATGCATCATCAAGCTTTTTAAGAAACCCAAGTTTTTCTTCATATTCATACAGTTTTCTTGAATATCTGACTACTATGTCTCTGACTCCCTGTCTGGTCAGTCCTTCAGACTCAGCAATCTCCGCCAGTGAATAATTGTCCAGAACGTAGCTTTCGAAAATGTTTTTTGAATGGTCGCTCAACAGCGCGCCATATACATCGTAAAGCCTGGTGAGTTCAACTATTTCCTTCAGTCTTTCTTCCGTATCAACAGAATCGGTCATATTCAACTCCTGCATAAATCAAAATCTGCAGGTGTAAAGTTTTTTTCTTTACACCTGCGTCAGTATAAACCATAATATTAAAAAAGTCAAGAAGATTTTGCAACAATAGTTACTATTCACAGTCAGATAATAATAAACACAAGCTGGAAGCTTGCTTCCGTGCTTGTGGATATTATTATCTGACTATGGAGGCTGGTCCGTTCTTTTTCATTTTTACCAAAACTTCCCATACCCAAAATTCTAAAGCTTTGTTGCTAATTATATATCTTCGTACTCATCACATCCGCAGTCTTCACCGTCATGACCACCTTCAAGGATTTCACGACCCGAAATACGCTTGTTCTGTCTCTCTATTTCAACATACTTTGAAATAAGCTCCTTAATCTGTACAGGTCTCTTGATATTCTTCATAACAAGAGTACTGTCTGACTTGTCGGACGAATGAACGGTAACGGTTCCCATATTACATGTACGCTGTCCGAAAGTTCTGTCCACACACAAATCCATAACTCTGTAAAGTCTGATTTCGCTTTCTGTTCTATGGAAAAATCCCTTGTCTACTATGAGCTTCTCTTTTGTAAGACGGTATCTTGTAAATGACCAGGGCAGTCCCAAAAAGTTTCTGCGACGATCCTTCCACAAATAATCACCGTTCTGTTCTTTTGAGAGGGCAAAACCCGTAGCGGTAGACGTGATATCCTTAAAGATATCCACTGCAACAAGGATAGTAAGTATAATAGCAAATGCAAGTTCACTACCCGCCAGGTCATCAAACCAGATATCGGTAAACCAGAGACTGATAATACCCAATACTTCAATAAGTCCAAATATTGCTGTTACAAATGCAACCCGTTTCATAACTTTTTCTCCTTTGTATTTATTTTGATATTACATTTTCGTTTGTTTCCGCTACGACTGCCAAAAATTTACAGCCGTTATTCTCACTGTCGTATTCTATTATTCACTGCAGTGTATTAATACTGCTGTTATTCTGCCGTTTTTTTTACTGAATTTGTCACTGCTGTTATTTTTCACTGCTGTTTTGTTTTCTGCTATATTATTCGCTGCAGTGTATTTATATGGCTGATTTTTCTGTCGTATTTTTTGCTGTAATTCCCTGCAGTTATTACTCTTCGATCTGTGCATTCAGACTGTCGGTGGCAAACAATGCTTCAACGTATGACTGCGGGTCAAATTTCTGAAGATCATCAATATGCTCGCCCACACCGATATATTTTACGGGGATTCCAAGCTCCTTCTGAATGGCAACTGCAATTCCGCCCTTCGCGGTTCCGTCAAGCTTGGTAATAATGATGCCCGTAATTTTGGCCACTTCACTGAACTGTTTTGCCTGAGCCAGTGCATTCTGTCCCGTAGTTCCATCAAGTACAACAAGCGTTTCGCGGAAGCAGTCGGGATATTCGCGCTCTACCACTCTGTCGATTTTCTTTAATTCATCCATCAGATTCTTTTTATTGTGAAGTCGTCCCGCCGTATCGCACAGAAGGACATCGGTCTTTCTTGATTTGGCTGCACTCACCGCATCATATACCACTGCCGCGGGGTCTGAACCTTCACTTTGGGCAATAATGTCTACGCCTGCCCTGTTCGTCCATTCGGTAAGCTGTTCAATAGCCGCTGCTCTGAATGTATCGGCTGCCGCAACAAGTACCTTTTTGCCATCATTTTTCAGTTGACCGGCAAGCTTTCCTATAGAAGTTGTCTTTCCTACACCGTTTACACCTATAACCATGACTACCGATTTTCTGTTTTCAAATTCATAGGCGTCCTCGGGAACAGACATCTGCATCTCGATACTTTCCATCAGAAGCTGTCTGCAGTCCTCAGGCTTCTTGATTTTGTTCTCTTTTACCTTCTCCTTCAGATTTTCAACAATATCCATCGTGGCCTTTACACCAAGATCGGCCATAATCAGTGTCTCTTCAAGTTCCTCGTAGAAGTCATCATCAATCGACGAAAACGCACTGAATATATTGTTAATCCCGTTTGCTATTGATTTTCTGGTTTTTGAAAGACCCGCCACCAGACGGCTGAAAAAACCCTTCTTTTTTTCCTTCTTCTCAACTTCTTCTCCCATTTTTTCTCCTCCGTATAAGCTGTATTTCAGAAATTGTTAATTGGTTACCGTTTACAATAACAATTATAATCACAACCTCAAAAGCATTCAAAATCCACTCATTTTTGCTCGAAAATGGCTGCTTTTTCATGTTTTGTGCGTCATAAAGTCCATTATTTTTCTTACAGGCAAGCTTGACGAAAAATAAAGTACTTTTGACGCCTGTATCATTCTACTTATCCAGATCACCTTCTATAAGGCTCACCGAAACAAGTGTCGATACCCCCTTCTCCTGCATTGTGATTCCGTAAAGGACATCAGCAGCGGCCATCGTACCACGTCTGTGCGTGATGACAATGAACTGTGAATTCTTCGTAAGCTTTTTGAGATAGCTCGCATAACGCTTTACATTTGAATCGTCAAGTGCTGCCTCGATTTCATCAAGCAGGCAGAACGGTGACGGCTTCAGATTCTGAATCGCAAACAGCAGACTTATGGCCGTCAGCGCCTTCTCTCCTCCCGAAAGCTGCATCATATTCTGAAGCTTCTTTCCGGGCGGCTGGGCAATAATCCTGATGCCTGCCTCCAGTATGTCCTCATCCTCGATAAGCTCAAGTTCACCTTTTCCACCGCCGAAAAGTTCTCTGAACACATTGTTGAATTCAGTTCTGATAAACTCAAATCGTTCCGTAAACTGCGCTCTCATTGCCTCATCGAGTTCCTGAATTATCGCAAGTATCTTTTCCTTGGATTCAACCAGGTCATCACGCTGTCCAGTAAGCATTTCATAACGTTCCGACACATTTTTGTAATCCTCGATTGAATTTACGTTTACCTCACCCAAAGCTTTAATTGAGGTCTTGCAATCGGTTATGTCTTTATGTGCGGACGAAATTTTGAAGCCCTCGTCCCTGTAATCATACGCAGTGGAAACTGTCAGCTGATACTCCTCCCAGATATACGTTATCCTGTAATCCATTGATTCGGCAAGCTTGTCTCTCTGTGTTCCAAGTCGCATTACCTCTTTTTCCAAATTGGTAATACGTTTCGTCAGCTCCGACCACGAGTCAAGGAATTCCTTGTGTTCCTTCTTTATCGAATCCTTTTTGCCCGTAAGCTCCTCAATCTTATTCTGAAGCATGTCAGCCTCTTTTTTATTGGCTTCGCTGCTTTTTTTCAGTTCTTCTATCGCTTTTTCTTTTTCTTCACGTTCGGTCTTTGCGGTATCTTCGCCATTCCTGATACGCTCAACATCACCCTTCAGTTTTTCAATTTCAGCGTCGATTCGTTCGATATTCTCCGTTGTATATCTTCCGGCCTGCTCAATGTTCGCATATTCAACATTTATTTTGGACATGTTCTCATTTGCTATTCCTTCATCGATACGACGCTGCATAAGTACGCCGCCGTCACTGTCTATCTTGGCCTGCAGCTCCTTGTGCCGTTTGTCATTGTCATTCAGGCTGTTGTTCTGGTCATCAATTCTGCTCTTTAAATCCTTTACCGTGTTCTCAATCTGTCTGCTCTCTTCAGAATAACCGGCAATTCTCTGTTTAATGTTTGAAAGGTTCTCACCTTCCTTTTCAACATCAAGCTTTGCCGTATTCTGCTCGACATACAGATCCTTCATGCTGCTTCGTTTATTGTCTATACTGTTCCGAAGTGCTCTCCTTATTTCAGCATTGCTCTGCTGCTGTTCCCTGATAATTTCAAGCTCCTGCTTTTTCTCTTCGACGGCCGCCAAAAGCTCTTCCATTTCACGCTTACGTCCAAGCAGGTTGCCGGCATTTTTAAAGGTACCGCCCGCAATCGATCCGCCGGGTGACAGAAGTTCGCCTTCAATCGTTACCAGTCTGACACTGTAGTCATATTTTTTTGCGATTTTTAAAGCATTATCAACATTATCTACAACTATGAAATTTTTCAGCAGATGATTCACAATACCGTTGTACTTTTTGTCCGCTTTGACAAGTGCCGCCGCATCGTTTATGACACCATGCTCACCGTAAATCTTTTCATCAGGCTTACCGCGCCCGTCACCGATTGACGTAATCGGCAGGAACGTAGCACGTCCCAGCTTGTTCTCCTTCAGGTATTCAATGACCTTCTTGGCTGTTTCCTCATTATCGGTAACTATATGCTGTATACTTGCTCCCAGGGCAGTCTCTACAGCTGTTTCATATTTTTTATCCGTAGACACAAGCTCAGCGACTACACCGCAGATTCCGCTGAACCTGTCTTTTACGTCCATTATTTTTTTTACGGTTCCGCTGAATCCGTCGTAACGCTCCGCAATCTGCGAAAGTGCATCATATCTTGATTTCTTGCTCAGATATGCGCTGTTTGCATTTTCAAAGGATGTTGCAAGCTCTCTGCTTTTTCTGTCAGCCTCAGAGAATTTTCTTTCAAGCTCCGAGCACTCATCCAGACCCTGCCTGATTCTGTCCGAAACCTCCTTCAGCCGTCCGTCCTTCACCTTCATGAGCTCAAGGCTGTCACTTTCCTCGCCCTTCAATCCCAAAAGTCTTCTGGTAAGTTCAGCCTTACGAATATTGTTCTGCTCCAGAACCGTGTCAAAATGCTCGATATTGGTCTTTACATGACCTCTGTCGCTCACCAGCTTCAATATTTCCGAATTTGAATTTTCTATTTCTTCAGAGAGAGACATAATCTCATTCCGAATACCGTCAAGTCCCTTCTCAGCTTCGGCTTTTCTGGCCCCGCACTCATTCAGCTTATCGTCGAAGCTCTTTTTCTGCTCCTCAAACCCTGCACGTTCTGAATATTTTTCATCAATTTCTGCGTTAATCTCGGCAATTCTCTCTCCGATACGCTCGCTGTTCTGTTTAAAGGACTCCAACTGCTGCTCATGGAGCTTTATCTCACCTTCATTTTTTTCTATCGAAAGAAGAAGCTCCTGCTTACTGTTCCTGTTCTCATCAAGAGCCTTGTCTATCTCTACTATTTCGCCTTCAAGGCGCTTGTACTCGGCCTCCGCGTTCTCATTTGCAGCCTTTGTATCATCAAGATCGTTTACGGCCGCATTGTATTTTTCATCAAGCTTCTTTTTGTCTTCGCCGCTTTTTTCATACTCATATATAAAATTATTGACCTCAAGCTTTCTGAGCTCATCCTTCAGCTTAAGATATTCTCTGGCCGTCTCAGACTGCTTTTTTAAAGGTCCTATCTGTTTTTCAAGTTCATTTACTATATCGTTGACTCTGACAAGGTTGTCCGTCGCATCTGCCAGATTCTTTTCGGCAAGCTGCTTTCTCTTTTTGAACTTAACAATACCTACTGCCTCGTCAAACAGTTCACGCCTGTCCTCCGGCTTCGTGCTCAGAATCTTGTCAATCTGTCCCTGTCCGATAATGGAATAGCCTTCTTTTCCGATACCGGTGTCCATAAACAGCTCCTGAACATCCTTCAGTCTGCAGACATTTCCGTTAATAAGATATTCGCTTTCACCCGAACGGTATACTCTTCTGGCAACCGCTACCTCTTCGTATTCTATAGCCAGCTTATGATCCGAATTATCGAATGTAATCTCAACATATGCGTAGCCTAAAGGCTTCCTTGCTTCCGATCCCGAGAAAATAACATCCTGCATCGAAGCACCTCTGAGCTGCTTTGCACTCTGCTCTCCGAGTACCCATCTGACAGCATCGGCTACATTCGATTTTCCGCTTCCGTTAGGTCCCACAATACCGGTAACACCTTCGTGAAATTCAAACAATATTTTGTTGGCAAATGATTTAAATCCGTGTATTTCAATACTCTTTAAGTACATAACTGCTCCTGATTGCTTCCTTCGCCGCCATCATTTCGGCACTTTTTTTATTATGACCGGAACCCTGCCCGCATATTACTCCGTTTATCTTTGCAACAACCTTAAACACTCTGTCGTGCTCAGGTCCTTCTTCGGAAACAAGCTCATACGTCACAAGCTCTCCCTGCTTTGTCTGGACTATTTCCTGAAGCTTTGATTTGTAATCGGTAAATTCACCTTCCACACCTTCAAGAATATACTTCAGAATAAATCTCTCCGCGGCCTCAAACCCGCTGTCCAGATAGATGGCTCCGATAACTGCCTCAAGAGCATCCGAAAGAATCGAATCACGTTCAGCACCATGATTTGCACGTTCGCCCTTGCCAAGCATAATATAACTGCCCAGCTCTATTCTCCTTGCAACAACAGCCAGCGATTTCTCGCAAACAAGCGAAGCCCGTCTTTTCGACAGCTCCCCTTCCTTTACCGCAGGCATACTCTTGTAAAGATACGAACTTGACACAAGCTCGAGAACAGCATCACCCAGAAACTCTATGCGTTCATTGCACTCTCTTTTTTTCCCGGTCAGTTCGTTAACATACGAGCTGTGTGAAAGTGCCAGCTGAAGATAATCCTCATTGTTAAACCTGTATTCTATTTTTTCTTCAAGTTCAGACAGCTTTCCCATACTCATTCCTCGCAACAAAATCGGGCTGTCCTAGGACAGCCCTGAATAATCTGTGTCAGCCTATAGCTTTGCGAATTTCTTCAACAGCATCTCCGACTGTTACTATGCTTTCTGCGTCCTCATTTTCAATGGTAATATCAAACTCTTCTTCGATTCCCATAATAATCTGAAACACATCAAGCGAATCAGCTCCGAGATCATCCACAAATGTTGTATCCATTGTAATTTCCTCAGGATTAACACTTAACACCTCTGCAATAATGCTCTGTAACTTCTCAAATTCCATAAAATGCCTCCACTTTTTAACTTTCTATATTCATGCTGATTTTCTCAGCTATATTGCTTTCACTGAACTTTATGCACTGAAATATTGAATTCTTTACATCGAGTGCCTTTGAATTTCCGTGTGTCTTCATAACAAGTCCGTTCAGACCAAGCATGGGTGCTCCGCCGTACTCATCCATGCTGAAGCCCTTTAATGTCTTCTTGAGAGCCGGCTTGCAAAGCAGTGCGCCTATTTTACTTCTGAACGTGCTCATCAGACCTTCCTTAATCTTCCCGACAAGTGCTGTGGCAAGTCCCTCGTAAAGCTTCAGAATGACGTTACCCACAAATGCATCACACACTATAACATCAGCATCACCGTAGGGAATCTGACGTGCTTCAATGCTGCCGATAAAATTTATATCGCTGCAGTTTTTAAGAAGAGGAAAGGTCTCCTTTACAAGTGCATTTCCTTTTTCTTCCTCCGCACCTATATTAACGATGGCAACTCTCGGATTCTTCACACCGATACAGTTCTCCATATAAATCGAGCCCATTTTCGCAAACTGAACAAGATGAGACGGTCTGACATCAACATTTGCTCCGCAGTCAATAAGCAGTGAAAAGCCCTTCATCGTAGGCAGTACAGGCGCCAGAGGTGTTCTCTCAACACCCTTTAACCGTCCTACCACCAGCTGCGCTCCCACAAGCACCGCTCCGGTACTTCCTGCAGATACAAAGCCTGCGGCTTCTCCCTCTTTTACCTTTTTCATTCCCACAACTATTGAGGAATCCTTTTTTCTTCTGATTGCCATAACAGGAGGTTCATCGTTTGTAATATTCTCGCTGGCATGTACAATCTCTATACGTGACGCATCATACTGATACTTCGACAGTTCTTCCTTTACTTTTTCAGAGTCACCGACAAGTATTACTCCGGCTTTGGGATTCTCATTTACTGCCTCAACCGCTCCTTTTACAAGCTCAAAAGGAGCATTGTCACCGCCCATGGCATCAACTACAACTTTTACAACTGAATCCATATTTTTCTCCAAATATTAACAACATTTACCTTTCATAACCTGTATCTATGATAGTATAAAGGTTTAAAAAAATCAACAGATTACGAATTTTTTTTGTAGAAGAAAGAAGCAATGGGTGTAAATCCGTATTTCTGAGGATTAATAATCTGCTCTGTACTTCCAAGGAACAGAATGCCGTCCCTGTTCAGCGATTTATTGAATTTGGTGTAAATCTCACTCTTTGCATCTTCCGTAAAATATATAAGCACATTCCTGCACACAATCAGGTCGCAGAAGGACACGTAGTTGTCCTTTAAAAGGTTATGCTGTTTAAAGCTGACGCAGCGTTTTATTTCATCCGAAATCTGATATGTACTCTTATTTATTTTATTAAAGTATTTACCGAGAAATTCTCTCGGAAGTCCCTTTAAGCTTTTTTCATTGTAAACTCCGGTACCTGCCATCTGAAGAACCTGCTTATCAATATCCGTGGCCGTAATCGTTGCCGAAAGATTCATTTTTTTCAGAAGCATCGCAAGTGAATATGGTTCATCACCGGTAGAACATGCCGCACTCCAGATTTTTATCGATCTCTTTGAAGCAAACTCCGGAAGAATTTTCTGTTCAAGTATCTTCCACTGTTCGGGATTGCGCCAAAATTCCGATACATTGATTGTAAGATAATTTACAAATTCATCAAATTTTGACTTGTCATTTGCAATAAAGCTGCAATATGAATCATAAGAATTTACATTGTTCCTGATAATCAGAGCATCAATACGCCTCTTCATCTGCTCCTCTTTGTAGCTTCCCAAGTCAATTCCGGTCAATGATAATACCTTTCTTTTGAATGACTCATAATCGCCTACCATTGTATCACCCCCCTAAATTACACCATCTCTATGTTTAATATTATTCACACGCGGCGCTTTTGCATCGCGTTTGCAATAAAATGCAGCAAACATATGCGTGCTTATCCATAAGAAGCATTTTTTACATTATTTGAAGTTATTATTCACAGTCTGTCCAAAACGCATTCTTAAGCCCTGCCTGCAGCGCAGTCAGGCGCCGTTTCACGGCTTACGGCTTATTTGTGCGAATAGCGGATAGTCTGAACAGATGCTTGCATACGTTCAGACTCAAGTAAACGTCATCGAGTGACTTATGTCACGAGATGTGTATTTTGAACAGCCTCCATAGTCGGATAACTATACCCGCAAGTTCGTAAGCAGGCTTCCGGACTTACGTTCATAGTTACCTGACTGTGAACAGTAAATATCTGAAAACAATTTTCTCTAAAGGAAAATAGCTTCTATAAAGCAAAACAGGCTCGAGTTTCCCCGAGCCTTTGAATCAAAAATCTTTATTTAAGCCTCTGCAGGAGCTTCTGCCTCGGCAGGTGCCTCTGTCTCCTTTGCAGGAAGAAGTGCCTTCATGCTGAGGCTGATCTTCTTGTCTTCAAGATTGAAATCAACAATCTTTGCTTCAATTTCCTGACCAACCTTAAGAACATCAGCAGGCTTCTCAATATGATCTCTTGAAATCTGTGATACATGAAGAAGTGCATCAACACCGGGAAGAAGCTCAACGAATGCACCGAAATCTGTCATTCTGGCTACCTTTCCTTTTACGATATTGCCGACTGCAAACTTCTCTTCAGCATCAGCCCAGGGATTCTGATCCGGGAACTTCATGCTGAGTGCAACCTTCTGTCCTGAGATATCCTTGATAAATGCACGAACAAGATCGCCAACCTTGAATACCTTCTTGGGGTTCTCAACTCTGCCCCATGACATCTCTGAAATATGGAGAAGTCCGTCTGCACCACCGAGTTCGATAAATGCACCAAACTCTGTAATATTCTTTACTGTACCCTCGATAACATCGCCAACCTTGATAGTATCGAAAAGCTTCTTCATAGCCTCTGCCTTTCTGGCTACGAGAATCTGCTTACGGTCACCGATAATTCTTCTCTTCTTGGGCTGGAACTCGGTAACTACAAATTCAATTTCCTGATCCTTGTACTTATCAAGATTCTTCTCATAAGTATCTGATACAAGGCTTGCAGGGATAAATACTCTGACCTCATCATATACAACGCAGATACCGCCGCCAAGTACCTCGGTAACCTTTGCTGTAAGAATTTCCTTTGTCTCAAATGCTTTTGCAAGGAGCTCGCTTGTTCTGTCCTGAGCAAGTCTCTTGTATGTGAGAGATACCTGACCCTCACCGTCGTTAACCTTGAGCACCTTCGCTGTAATCTTGTCGCCTTCCTTTACAACGGTTCTCAAATCAAGGTTTGAATTGTTGGTATATTCATTGCGAGGTATAATACCATCGGCCTTATATCCTATATCAAGAGCTATCTCGTCTTCCTTAACGTAAATAACTTTACCCTCGATTACCTCCCCGTTGTGTATAGTTTTCATTGATTCTTCAAGCATTTCGTCAAAATTCATGTCTGACATTTTTCTTGAACCTCCTTGATAATAGTTTTTGGGGTTGACGCCCCGGCTGTAATACCTACGCAACGGAATGATTTAATCAAGTTTAAATCTAAGTCATCTGGTGTCTGTATATGGTAAGTATTCTTGCATTCATTGACCGAAATCTCGTACAGCTTTGCCGTATTGGAACTGTTCCTTCCCCCGATAACAATCATGGCATCCGAGTTCTTGGCCAACTCGTATGTTTCCTGTTGTCGTTTTTCGGTCGCGTTGCATATAGACTTTGCAACATTTATACTATACACCATTTTTTTCAAAATTTCAACTAATACTTTAAATTTATTCAAATTAAATGTAGTTTGCGCTACAAGGAACGTTTTTCTGTGAATATCACCGGAATAATTCTCGGCCTCTTCCTGTGAATCAATCACGTGATAAGGTCCGCTGCACCAGCCGCAGATGCCCTGAACTTCAGGATGTTTGGCATCTCCTATTATGATAATTTCATAACCTTCGGCAGACTTTTCACTCACCATATTATGAATTCTTTTAACAAAAGTACAGGTGGCATCAATGATTTCATTGCCACCCGTTTCTTCGGTCTTCAGAAGTCTCTCATATACTTCCCTGGATACCCCGTGCGAACGTATAATTATAATTGAATCATGAATTTTTTCAGCTTCATCTATATTTTCCAGTATTCTGACACCTTTGCCCGCCAGCTCGTCACAAACCTGGTCATTGTGGGTAATGGGGCCGAGCGTATAAACGTTTCTGCCCTTGCCAAGCTGTTCGTTCACGGTTTTCAGGGCACGCTCAATTCCAAAGCAGAAGCCTGCGCTTTCAGCTATCCTTACTTCCATTGTTCATCCTTTATTACGTTACTGATCACAGTCTATAAATCTTTCTGTTCACAGTCCTTAAATTTACTGTTCACGTCTGTATATCTTTCTGTTCACAGTCTTAAATTTACTGTTCACATTCTGTATATCTTTCTGTTCACAGTCTTTAAATTTACTGTTCAAATTCTGTATATCTTTCTGTTCACAGTCCTTAAATTTACTGTTCACAGTCTTAAATTTACTGTTCACAGTCCTTAAATTTACCGTTCACAGTCTTAAATTTACTGTTCACGTCTGTCCGAAACACATTCATAGAGCCTGCATGCTACGCAGTCAGCACAAATCTCATTTGCCAAAACTGACTGTTGCAACAGATTTCACATTTTGTCTGCATTCGCTGCCAGCTCCAGAATTTTTGAACAAACCTCATCGATGCTCATATTTGAAGAATCTATAATTACCGCATCCTCGGCGCGCACGAGCGGCGAAATTTCCCGGTGAGTATCCCGGTAATCCCTCTCCTCAATCTCCTGTCTGATTTTATCAATGTCGCACTCCTGACCGGCCAACACATAATCGGCATATCTTCTTCTCGTTCTTTCCTCCACACTGGCTGTCAGATAAATCTTGACTTCCGCGTCCGGCAGTACAACAGAACCGATATCGCGGCCATCCATAACCACATTCTCATGCGCCGCGATATTCCTCTGAAGCTCCACGAGCTTAGTTCTTACACTCGCATATACCGATGTCTGCGAAGCCATCGCGCTTACCTCATCATTTCTGATATATCCGGATACATCCTCTCCGTTAAGGAACACATGCTGTACACCGCAAAGATACTCAATTCCGATATCTATATTGTCGCAAAGGCTGCTGATTCTCTCTTCATCCGATGCGTCAACACCGTTTTTCAGAAAAAACAGGGCCATAGCTCTGTACATAGCCCCCGTATCAATGTATATCGCATCGAGCTTTTCAGCCACACGCTTTGCAATGGTGCTTTTTCCCGCACCCGCAGGTCCGTCGATTGCTATTCTGATTTTTTTCATCCGGTTATAAACCACCTTTCAAATTAATATCTGTCTGATTGAAAAAATATTTTGTCACCGCTGTTACAGTTCACAGTCGGGTGATAATTAACGCAAGACTGACGCTTGCTTCAGAGATTATGAGCATATTCATCCGACTATGGAAGCCGAACAAAACGTATTCATAAATGCAGGCTTAATCCTCCTGCGACCGAACTATAGCCATAGCCGCAGCATAAGCCGTAATCCACGCTATCTGGAGATTGTAACCGCCGGTAAATGCATCCACATCAATTACCTCGCCCGCAAAAAATAAACCTTTGCACAGCTTCGACTCCATTGTTTTAGGATTTATCTCCTTTACACTGACTCCGCCCTGCGTAATCACAGCCTCCGAAAAACCACCCGATGACTTTATCTCCAGTTGCATGCATTTTATCGTTTCTGCAAGCTTCTGCCGTTCAGCCGCGCTGACGGAATTCACCTTCTTGTCTCCGTCAATACCTGCCAGCCCGATAATCACGGGCACCAGCGAAGAAGGTACCAGCGCCCCGAGAACATTCTTCAGAGACTTATTCTTTTCGTCCGAAAAATCACGTAATATTCTCGAGTCCAGCATTTCAAAGTCCATTGCCGGTTTCAAATCTATCTGAATTTTACATTTTTTTCCGTTGGCAATGTCCTTTGCAATAAGCGCTGACAAAGTGAGTATAAGCGGACCGCTTACACCGTTATGGGTAAACAGCATTTCGCCGCGTTCATCGTATTTCTTTTTCCCGTCTGAATATGCCTTTAAGCCTATATTTTTAAGTGAAAGTCCTTCCAACCCGGTGACATAGCTTTCCACTGTTTTCAGTCCGACCAGTGACGGATATGTGTCGGTAACCGTATGTCCGTTACGTCTTGCAAACATATAGCCGTCTCCCGTTGAGCCTGTCATTTCGTAGCTGAGTCCACCGGTAGCGATTACACAGGCATCAGCTTCTATTGAGGTTCCGTCGGAAAGAATAACCGATTTAAAGCAGCCGTCATCGCATTTGATATCTGAAACCCTTGTATTCAGCAGAACCTTACCGCCTGCATTTCTGAAAGCTCTTTCAAGCGTCTTTGTGACATCGGAAGCATGATCGCTCTGTGGAAATACCCTTCTGCCCCGTTCCTCCTTTGTTGCAAGTCCCCTTGCTTCGAAAAAATCCACTGCCGCAGCAGAATCAAATCCACTGATGCTGCTGAACAGGAACTTGGAATTTGATACCACATTTTTTAAGAACTCTGTACTGTCACATAAATTAGTGAGGTTGCATCGGCCCTTCCCGGTTATATATATCTTTTTCCCGAGTTTTTCATTTTTCTCAATTATTGTAGTTTTTATACCATTTTCGGCCAGCACCGTGCCGCATAGCATTCCCGCTGCACCGCCACCTATAATAACCGCATTTTTCATATATCCCCCAAATGCCGAAATCGTCAATACACGTTATCTGTTTCTCAAATAAACTTCCCCGACGTCAAGCGTTATATTGTCTGTAACATAAGCTTCGCCGTTGATTGTAAAGGAAACACCGACCACATCTTTGCAGTTGTCGAGAATGCTCATTGCAAGAGCATCGAGAACGCAGACCTCCGTGACACGTCCGTCCTTCGCAATTTTCCGAATTGAACTGTCAAAATTTACAGTACATATTCCCTCTTTTTGCGAAACATCCAAAACATTTACATCAAGCTCTTCATCGGTAAACGAATCAAGACAAAAATCAACGATAGTGGATGCGGTAATTCCCGTTCCTTCCTTTATCAGAGCTTCTGCAGTATCTATCCTGGTATTGCCCGCTCCTGTAATGGTGTAATACTCTATGGTCACAAGACCTATATCGGTACTGTGATTCTCACCGTTTTCATCTCCGGGTATAACAATCACCCTCGTCGGTAACGGTTTCTCCGAAACCTGAGGGGCTCCTGTCGCGCCTTCTCCGGACTCATCTTCTATTTCCGCCGAACATTTAAAAAAACAAAGGAGCGCAAGTAAAACAAGTGCGATGATGCATATTACAACCCGCAAATCCTTCTTCATACATGCCCTCCTTTCGAAGTCCCGAAAAAAACCGTTTCTGTCTGACCGTATTCATTCTCCGTAACAGCAAATATTGTTACTGTTCACCGACGGTCAAAAAGCATTCATATAATGCGCCACAAAATCAGTGGTCCATTCGTTTCCTAACGTAAACGGTTTTATACCCGTGTTAATTTTTCCTGTCTGCTGCACTGTCATTCCACCGTTTTGCAGCTTAAATGTATCTTTCAAAAATGTCCGCAGTCCTGTAGTAAACAGGCTTCAGTGACAGTCTCAGTCAAGCATCATCGAGTGACGTATATCACGATATCATATGCCTTGTCCGGCCTTCACAGTCGGATAGCAGCCTTCTACCACGAAATCTTCAGAATCTTCCAGTTCTTTACCAGATAATCAACCAGTGAAATAATTGTAAGCGCAGTCGCTATGTACATAAGCACCGCTGCTACAGTTGCAAACCAGCTGCAGCCGGCATCGGTAACTACAGGCTCAATGATATAGAAAAGGCACATAAACAGCTGAACCACAGTCTTTGCCTTGCCCCAGTAGCCGGCCTGGATAATAACTCCTTTGTCGGCCGCCAATTCTCTGAAGCCAGAAATAAAGAATTCTCTGGTAATGATCACTATTGCGCACCACGCAGGGAAGCTGTCTCTGAGTTCTACAAAGCATATAAGCGCAATACATACAAGAAGTTTATCCGCAATCGGATCCATCAGCTTTCCGAAATCAGTTACCTGATTATTTTTTCTGGCAAGGTACCCGTCAAGAAAATCCGACATCGAAGCCACGCCGAATATAATAAGCGCCGTAATGTCAGACCACTTACTGCCGTTTCCCAGCAAAAATACAAGTACAAAAGCCGGTATCAGAATAATTCTGAAAAGTGTAATTTTGTTTGGTGTATTCATTTTATATCTCCTTCGCAATCAGGTCATATTCCTTTGCCGCCGTTATTCTGCAATTAATAATTGAACCTGATAAAATATCTCTGTCTGATTCTACAAAGCAGTAGCCGTCAATGTCCGGAGCGTCCCTGTAGGTTCTGCCTATATATATGTTTTCATCGGGAAGCTTTCCTTCAATAATAACCTTTTCGCATTTACCCACAAGCTTCCTGTTTTTTTCAAACACAACCTCCTGTTGAAGAAGCATCAGCTCTTTTCTTCTCTTTTCTTTGATATTTTTTCTGATTTGCCCCTTCATCGCAGCCGCGGGAGTATTCTCTTCACGTGAATATGTAAACACCCCGACTCTGTCAAGCTTCATTTTACGAATAAACTCCGCAAGCTCTTCATGCTCCTCCTCAGTCTCACCGGGGAAACCTGTAATCAAAGATGTCCTGATGGCTATTCCGGGGATTTCTTTCCTGAGCTTTGCTATAAGCGATGTGATTTCTTTTTTATTTGTACGCCTTCCCATTCTGCGAAGAACGGTATCCGAAGCATGCTGTATCGGCATATCTATGTATTTGCAAACCTTGTCGATATTCTTCATTGCCTGTATCAGTGAATCATCGATTTCCTCCGGATAACAGTACAAAACCCTGATCCATTCAATGCCTTCAATTTCACTGACTGCCCGTAAAAGTTCTCCGAGACGTTTCTCCCCATACAGATCGATTCCGTACCTTGAAGTCTCCTGGGCAATAATCAGTATCTCGTTTTTCCCGTTTTCTGCGAGAAGCTTTGCCTCTTCTACTATGTCCTCAAAACGTCTGCTTCTGTATTTACCTTTAATCGACGGAATGACGCAGTAAGTACATCTTTTGTCACATCCCTCGGCTATTTTCAGATAAGCATGGCTTTTCGGACTGCTGAAGACTCTGTCTCCGCCAAGCTCAGCATCGTGATTTACATCCTTGATTATTTTCTTTTCAATACAACCGTTTTTAACAAACCCGTCAATAACGTTCAGCACCTCATCTATTGCCGATGCGCTTAAAACACAGTCAACCTCGGGTATTTCAGCAAGTATCTCATCACAGTAACGCGTTGCCAGACATCCCGTCACAATCAGGCATCTGAGCTTACCTTTATTCTTATACTCAGCAGCTTCAAGTATTGTTTCTATGCTCTCCTGCTTTGCATCATGTATGAAGCAGCAGGAATTTATCACAATTGCTTCCGCTTCTTCCGGATCGTCCGTTATTTCATGGTTATGTTTTACAAGGGATCCGAGAACCTTCTCACTGTCAGACAGGTTCTTGTCACACCCAAGTGAAATCAGCATTATTTTCATTTCAAAAATCCTTAAAATATATTTCCGAAGACTGTATATCCGTACAGACATTATTCATCGGGATAAATCTATTCTTCGTCCGAATAAACCTCGTCATCAAAGTCCTCATCGCCTTCAATGTTTATATCTTCCCAGTCAATATATTCGCCCTCATCGATGACCCACTTTTCCTGCTCGTCATCATAAATCATCTCAAACCAGTCAGAATTTTCGAGATCGATAAAGAATTTATTCTCAATACCGGCGATGTCGCTTGAACCAAACAGACCAACTGCCGAGTCGGTATTAAGTCTGTACTCACCGTCCTCCTGAACAAACTCAAGGCTGAATCTTCCGTCAAACAAAGTGTAGAGGAAACCGTCAGAAAGAGTAATCTCCTCACCGCCCTCGAAGGTAACTCCAATATAAAGCTCACCGGAATACAGAGAAAAATCAACAGGCTCAAATTTGCCCTTCACACTGTCACCGGCTTTAACTTCACCATCATAGACCGTCTCCACCAGATAGTTTTCTTCATCAATAAACGAAAGTTCAATGTGCTCGATATTCTTATCCGTGTTGTTTTCAACCGTAAAACGACACTTAAGACTCTCTTCAATAATGATGAGTGCCAAAACTATCGCAAACAAAGCTATAACAGCAAGAATTGCAATCTTTTTTTCACACTTCATAGTATTCTCCTGATGATCAACACGAATTTTAAAGGGTTTGGATGATTTCTTCTTAAACATAAATATACCTTCCTGTTCATCTTTTTTTGAAAACTTTCCCGATTCGCAAACGTTTCCACTTGCAAACATTCTCTGTTCGCAAACGTTTCAGTTCGCGAATATTTTCCGCTCACAGACTGCAAAATAACAGTTAATAAGCGTAATATCGTTTCTTTCAAACGCACAACAGTACTCCATCCAATTGCGCGCTAACGACAAATGACTATTCCGTAAACTTTTCAACCTCATCGCGGTCTGTATGATATACCAGATTGCTCAGCAAATGACCCGATATCGGGCTTCCCAGCCAGAACAGAACCAGTACAAGAACCAGTTTTAAAGTCGTAAATGTAAATCCCGTAAGTATCATGACACCTATAAGGCTAAACATAAGTCCACAGGTATCAGCAACAGCTGCCGAGTGCATTCTGTTCAGTACGAATTTGAATCTGAATACGCCGATAACCGAAATCACCGAAAAAATTACTCCGACAGATATCAGTACTATTGCGGCAATTATCCTAACGTCACTCATATTTTCAGTGTACCTTCACTTTCTTTGCTCTTCCTGAAGATTTTGAAGCTGCTTTTCCTGTCCTGTCTTCGGAAGAATTGGACAATTTTTTCACTGTCCAGTCTTCGGAAGATTTGTAAGCGTCTTCCCCTGCAGGGTCTTCAAAATAATTGGAAGCTGCTTCTCCTTTCATATCATCGGGAAGATCGGGAAGCTTTTTCCCCTGTCTGGTCTTCGGAAGATTTATCTCTCCGGCAATAAACGGTTTATTTACTGCTTTGCGCTTATCCCCGTTGCCGTCATCCACATCCAACGGAAATGTTCCGTTTTCCATAGCCTGTTTCTCCCTATATTCACCGATATAGATTTTTGTAAACACTACCACACCGATAAAACTGATTGCGGCATATACCGCAGCCACATCGGCAAGCCAACCCTCATCAAGCCGAACAACAAGAAGTGCTATGATAATAATCACCTGAGTGCCTATCATATTCACTGCCATAATTCTGTCCGCAATGCCGGGCCCTTTTATTGCCCTGATTAGTGCCAGAAAAATCAGACACATGCATATTATCGTAACTATATCGAGAAATGAAGTCAACACATTCTCCATAATTAACCTTCTATCTTCTTCAGAATATTTACAAATATCGATGAATCGATACCCTCTGCCATTGACTTGTCAAGACAGTGTACAACAAAATCGTCTCCATGCTGCGACACAGTAATTGTTCCCGGCGTCAGTGTGATTGAATTTGCAAGCATAACCTTTGCCAGACCTGACTTCACCGGTGAACTGAATCTGCATATGCAGGCATTAAGCTTTTTTCTGCCCTTAAGGATGCATTTAACCAGCACGATATTTGCTTTAAAAATTTCTATAATCAGAACCACTCCGTACAGTAAAAACCATGGCAGTTTTTTTAGCATCCCGAATTCTTTTCTAAAGCTGTAACCCATGAACTTCACCATGAACAGGCAGACAGCCAGACTGATTCCGATTCCGAACAGCAGAATTTCAAAGGTAAACTGTCCGTTAAAAACAATCCACAGTGCAAGAAGCAAAATAAACATAATCTTCTCCATAACAAAGACCTGATTTAAGAAATCTCAAATCAGGTCTGAAATAATTATTCTTTTTTCTTCTGAAGGAACAGCGGGATTTTAATGTCTCCCGATTCCGATCCGTTTGCCTGGTTCATATTTCTGGGAGCCTGCTGTTTGGGAGCCTGTGCCGGTCTCACCGGATTCACTCCTGCTGAAGCCTGCTGCGGTCTGTATGCCGGCTGCTGAGGACGCTGTGCCTGATTCTGAGCGGTAGCAGCTGCACCTGCAGGTCTGACCGGATTCTTAAAGAATCCGAGGTTATTCGAACCTGCCTGAACAGGCTTTGCATTCGAAGAACCGATAAATCCCACATCCGGACTGTCATCAAGTTCTGTAGCAATAACCGTAATCGTACATGCATCAGGAACCGAATTATCGTATACGCATCCAAGCATAACCTCTGCATCTGTACTGATAAGCTGATTTACGCAATTGGATGCTTCGTTTACATCATAAAGAGTAACATCACCCGAAATATTCAGGATAACGTGCTTAGCACCCTTAATGCTCGTCTCAAGGAGAGGACTTTCGATAGCCATTCTGACGGCCTCTGCACTCTTGTTATCACCTGTAGCGGCACCGATTCCGATATGAGCAAGTCCCTTGTCTTTCATTACTGCACATATATCGGCAAAGTCAAGATTGATAAGTCCGTCCTTGCTGATCAAATCAGTGATACCCTGAATACCCTGTCTGAGAACTTCATCGGCCTTCTTAAGTGATTCAGGCATTGATGTCCTTCTGTCTACTATTTCAAGAAGCTTGTCATTCGGAATAATGATAAGCGTATCAACATGCTCACTGAGTGCCGAAATACCTTCGATGGCATTCTGCATTCTCTTTCCGAGTTCATATGAGAACGGCTTCGTCACAATACCGATTGTGAGACAACCCATATCCTTTGCAATCTGTGCGATAACAGGAGCAGCTCCGGTACCGGTTCCGCCTCCCATACCACAGGTAACAAATACCATGTCCGCGCCTTTGATAGCCTCGGTAAGTTCGTCCTTGCTCTCCTCTGCAGCTTCACGACCCACCTCCGGTCTTCCTCCGGCACCAAGTCCTCTGGTGATTTTCTCACCAATCTGTATTTTATTCGGGCACAGGCAGCTCCTCAACTGCTGTGCGTCGGTATTTACACAATAAAGCTCTACTCCCTCAACATTATCCTCAATCATTCTGTCAATGGCATTATTTCCGCCACCGCCTACACCAATTACAACAATTTTTGCTGAAAATCTGTCCTGGCTGTTAACTATTTCTATCAAGGTCCCGTCCTCCTTTTTATAATAACACATGACAACTAATATAATACATTTTCATTTCAAAAAAAACAAGTCCTTTTGCAAATTTTTCAATTATTTATAGGAATTCCTCCTACGTCGGTATTATCCGGCGAATAATTTCTCATATCGAACCTGTATTTTACTTCACCTGCTGATTTTAACACGTTTTTCAGACCATGAATACGATAATCGTAATTGTCGGTGAAACCAAGCTCCGCCTGCGAACCGTTAACATAAACCGTTACATTGCTTCTGACATCAAAATTAATTTCATCCGCATCGATTTCATATTTTTCAAGAAGCTGAGTCAGATTCATTATTTTGGTAAAATAAGTATCTGTTTCAACCTCAAGTCTGCTGTTCATTACAACACTTTTAAAGTTAACTCCGGTGACAACCGGAATACCCGCCATTCTTTCCTCACTTGAGTCCACAACAATCCCTTCACGGTCAAAATACATATACTTGCCCATGTGAAGTACGCATCCCGATATTGATTTATCATAAACAATCAGTCTTACACTGTTTTTATCAATTATCTCCACATCGATTTTCTCAACAAACGGAATGCTTTCCTGTTCAAAACCAAGCTTCTGTTTTGCCCATATAAATGCCGTGTATCTGTTTGTAATCCCGCCAAATGCTTTTTCAATGAGTTCCTCTGCCGTATAATGTTCTCCGCCGCATACCTCTATATTTTTAACCTTCACGGTATTCAATCCTACTATTATCAGCAAAGCAACCACAATTAGTATAAGCAGCTTTATCGCCGATGCATAAGCACTTTTATTTCTTTTATCCTTTTTATGCATTAATTCTCCGTTTCTTCCCTGCCGTGATTTCTGATATTTCTGACTCTGTTTCCGTGACCGTAAGACTCACTTCCTGTTACATTTCTCTGTTCTCTGCGCTGATACGAACCGTTTCCGATATTTCTCTGTCCTTTGGCCGAATACGAACCGTTTCCGATATTCCTTTGTCCTTTGTCTGAATATGAATCGTTTCCGATATTTCTCTGTCCTCTGGCCAAATACGAACCGTTTCCGATATTTCTCTGTTCTCTGTCCGAATATAAATCGTTTCCGATATTTCTCTGTCCTCTGGCCGAATACGAACCGTTTCCGATATTCCTTTGTCCTCTGCCCGTATGTGAACCGCCATTACCGGGTGCTTTTCCGTTTCTGCGGTATACATTCACAGGTTCCGACTTTCCTGTATTTTTTGTGGAAGTTCTCCGCTTATCTGTTTGTATTTCATATTCATCGGATACTTCATCCTCATCATCGGGCGAAACTTCCGTATTCAGAGGAAAGCCTTCAGAATCATTTTCGTCCTCGTATTCATAATAGGTGTACTTAGATACGCTCAGTACAAGCCCCATTTCAACCATCATTACAATCAGCGAGCTTCCTCCGTAACTGATAAACGGAAGTGTAGCTCCCGTTGCAGGCATGGTGTTTGTTACTACAGCTATATGAATCCATGTCTGAACCGCTATGTGTACAAACACGCCCGAAGCAATGAGTGAGCCCTGTAAATCCTGGGCATTCATCGCAATCCTGTATATTTTCCACAGTAGAAGCAGAAAAAGTGCAATTACCATTATTCCGCCGATAATACCGAGTTCCTCGCATATTACCGAGAAAATCATATCGGTATGGACCTCCTGAATATACCCCTTTTTCAGCGTTCCGTTTCCAAGTCCTTTACCAAACAGTCCTCCGGAAGCAATCGCATACAGACCCTGCAGTATCTGCGAGCCCTTCTGATCCTCTATGTTTTGCCAACCTTCAACTCTGTTTGCTCTGTACCCTACCTTAAAAATCAATATATAGGCAATCAACGCTCCTACGATACACGCTATAACCGTGTACCTTTTTTTATCCGTCACCACAAAAACCATAGCCATGAAAACCCCAACCACGATTATAGCCGTCGAAAGGTTCTGCTTTGCAATCGGAGCTACCATAAAGCCAAGTGCAGCTATCATTAATACATATCCCGGAATGTTTTCCGTCATCTTTTTACACGTGGAAAGAGCATAAGAACCTATCACAATTACCATTACCTTGGCAAATTCCGACGGCTGTATTTTTGCGGAGCCGATTTCAAACCATCGTGATGAACCGTTAGTCGCATTTCCGAGAATCATAACGGCATACTGAAGCAAGGTAATAAAAATATATCCCGCAATCATCAGAACCGGTTTATTTTTAATTTTTACCCCGTAGCAGTGATAATCTATCGTCGATATCAAAAGCATCAAAAAAAGGCCGACAATCGCGTAAACCAGCTGCTGTTTAAAGAACATTCCACCGTTCTGGTAAAAATAGTTTGCATTATAATAACTGGTGCTGAATATCATAATCAGACCGAATACGCACATTAGAATTATCAGAAGAACCAGACTGAAGTCATACTGACTGGCAACATTTTTTATTATCTTTCTTCTCACTTCAGTCTCATCTCCTTCCACAAGCATCCGTAACGTCGCTGCTCAAGTTCCGATTTCTGTTCTGCAGTCTTTAAAACTGCTTTTACACTTTCCTCAAATATATAAACTGTTCACATAAATTCCGTACAGTTATCTCAAGCATTTTTTAAGCGGTTCTCTCAAACATTTTTCAAGCAGTTCTCTCAAACAGTTTTTTATGCAGTTCTCTCAAACAGTTTTTTATGCAGTTCTCTCAAGCATTTTTTAAACAGTTCTCTCAAACAGTTTTTTATGCAGTTCTCTCAAAATTTTTTATGCAGTTCTCTCAAACATTTTTAAGCAGTTTTCTCATAATGTTCAATAAATATCCCCAGATGTTTCACAAACTGCTTCCTTACACTTCATAAAGGTGCTTCGTATGTTATAATGTTACTATTTCAGGCTTCTTACGAGCTCCTTAAAGATTCTTCCTCTTTCTTCATAGTTTTTGAACATTCCCCAGCTTGCACAGCAGGGAGAAAGAAGAACCGTATCACCCTCAACAGCATTTTTACTGCAGTAATCAACTGCCTCTTCCATACTGTTCACAAAAACAATATCGTTAAATCCAAGCTTCTTAGCGCATGCAGCTATCTTTTCCGCAGTCTGACCCATCAGCAGGAGTTTTTTTATTTTGCCGTCGAAAGCATTAATCCATTCATCATACTCCGAGCCCTTGTCGTACCCTCCTCCGATCAGGAATGTAGGACCGGTCATAGCCTTTACGGCCTGAATCGAAGCATCGGGGTTTGTTCCCTTCGAATCATTGTAATACTTAACCCCGTTAACCGTAGTAACATATTCGATTCTGTGCTCAACAGGGTTGAATTCACGAACAGCCTCACGAATATCTTCTGCAGAAACTCCCATTAAAATTCCGGCCGCAATTGCTGCCATGGCATTTTCATAATTATGACGTCCGATGAGCTTCATCTCATCAACATCGATGATTTTTTCACTTTTTCCGTTCACAGCACTGTAAATGGCGCCGTCAAGGCAATACATTCCGTTTTCAAGTACTCTCTTTGAAGAAAACCAGCAGATTTTAGCTTTTACTTTTGATGCAATTTTCTGAAGGTATTCATCCTCATAATTCAAAATACAGAGATCATTCGCAGTCTGATTTACCGTACAGTTCAGTTTTGCATTCACATAATTTTCCATGGTGTGATGTCTGTCAAGATGATCCGGAGTAATATTCAGAATCATACTGACAACAGGTCTGAAGGTCTGAACGGTATCAAGCTGGAAGCTGCTCATTTCTGCTACAGTTACCGCATTCTCATCACTTTTAAGACATATCTCCGTATAAGGAATTCCGATATTTCCGCCGACAAGAGTATTTGCATATTTCTTTGCCATTATCGCTCCGGTCAAAGCAGTTGTGGTTGTCTTTCCGTTGGTTCCGGTAACCGCAACAATCTGCCCCTTCGTAAAATAATATGCAAGTTCAACCTCACCGATTATCTGAACTCCTTTTTTCTCAAGCTCAAGAACAAACGGTAAATCCTTGGGGACACCGGGACTCAGTACCAGAATATCAGGTACAGCCATTCTTTCAGCAGGATAATCACCGCAGGCAATCCAGCCGTCAAAGCTGTCGTCAAGCTGCTTTCTGATTTCCTGTTCATCTGTTTTTTTACTGTCGTAGAGACAGATCTCTGCTCCTCTTCCGCTCAACAGATTTGCCGCCGATATTCCGCTCTTTCCGGCTCCTACCACCATTATTTTTTTACCGTTAAAATCCATCATAATGTCCTCCGAATTCAGGGATGTTCAATCATCCTTCATTTTTCATTTGCTTATTATTTCATTACCGTAAAAAACCTGATACAGAGCATTCATAAGCTCTGTCTGCGGATATTACATACCCTGCACCGGCTGTTGCAGGCATATTCAAAGCTTCGCAAATCCGTGCGTTCTGTCAACCCATAAATTTTCAGCAATGCTTATTCAACTTACGTTTTCACATATCGCTCATTATCATATATTAAATAAAACTTTTATTTTCACTGCTCAGTCTTCGGGATCTTCAAAATTCTCCGGAAGAGAATCAGGATTTATCTCATCGTCAAAGTAAACCCCAAGCTGTGCCTCAACCTCTTCATCTGTAATATAATTAATATCACCGTCAGGGTACAGACCAATGTACGGAAGTATTTCCTCGAATATCTCCGAGGTCATTTTTGTAGCTGAGGAACTGCTTCCTGCTATTGCTTCGTCGTGTATTTCATCTATTACAACGTACATCATAATCCGGGGATTGTCAACAGGTGCAAATCCCGCAAAGGATACGATATATTTCTTTTCGGTTCTCGGTCTCTTCTGCGCTGTTCCCGTTTTGCCGCCCACGAGATACCCGTTTACCTGTGCAGGCTTTGCAGTACCTTCCATAACGGTTCTGTACAGTGCATTGCGGACAAACTTCGATGTTTCCTCACTGATTGTCTGCTTTACGGCCATATTTTCAAAATTACTGATTACCGCGCCGTCCTCTGTCGTTATCTCCTTCACCAGATGCGGCTTATAATATGTGCCGCCGTTAATCAGCGAACAGTATGCCGATGCAATCTGAATCGCCGAAACATTAAATGTTGTACCGAAGCTGCAGGTTGCAAGCTCTGTCACATTCAGTTTGCTTCTCGGAATGAGAAGACCGGTAGTCTCTCCCGGAAGGTCTATTCCGGTTTTTCTGCCAAAGCCGAACATATTCTGATATCTTGCAAAATCGTCTGCGCCAAGCTTCGCCACTATTTCCATAAGCGCACAGTTGCATGACTTCATAAGTGCTTCTTCGGCATTCAGATGTCCGTGACCGCTCTTGTTATTGCAGCTGATTCTCCATACATCAATCGTGGTGTATCCGCCGCAGTAAAATGTTTCTGACGTATTGATAACCGCCTCATCAAGTGCCGAAGCTACCGTAACCGTTTTAAATGTTGATCCCGGTTCATAGCTGTCCGACACGCAGAAATTTCTCCAAAGCTTAAACCTCGCATTCATCTGATCCTCGGAAGACATTGCCGCAAGCTCTTCCTCAGTATAAAAGTCCTCAAGACTTCTGGGATTGTTCAGGTCAAAATTGTCATTTGAAGCCATTCCCAAAATTTCACCGTTATTCGGATTCATGACAATAATTCCTATATTGTTACATCCCGTTTCTTCTCTGAACGCCTTGATTTTCTTTTCGATTACGGTCTGAACATTATAGTCCAGCGTAGTCACCAGATTATTTCCGTTGATTGCCTCCTTAACAGTTTTTGTACTGTTAAGTTCCGCATCATAATATCCGTACTCCAGCCCGTCAATTCCCGAAAGTTCGCTGTCATAGTACTTTTCCAGACCCATATTTGCTGTGCCGTCCGTATTCATAAATCCGATTACATGAGAAGCAAAATTTGAAAACGGATACACTCTTTTATAACTTACTTCATAACTGATGCCGGTTACTTTTTTATGCTCAGCTTTTTCCTTATTGAATGCAGCGATTTTGCTGTAGTCAGCATCCTTCTCATAAACCACGTAACTGCTATTGGGATTTGCAGCGATTTTTTCACGTAAATCATTCTCATCATATCCGAAGCATTTCACCATAGCTTCAATTGAAGGCTCCAGATAATAATCCTGTTCAAGAATCTGTCTCGGATCGAGAATAACCGTATAACTTTTTATGGTCTTGGCAAGAACAATTCCGTTTCTGTCAAGAATCTGTCCTCTGTCAGCCTTTATGCTTTTGCTGCTGTACGCCTGCTGAGAAAGAACAGCTTTTGCATACTCATCACCCTTGTAATGATTAATATAAAAAAGCCGGACCACAAGCCAGACAAAGAAGCCTAACACTATAGCAAACACTAATGTCAGGCTTCGCTTCATTCTGCTGTTAAATCTTTTGGTCCGTTTTTTCTTCATTTCATTTACCTGCTGTTGGTTACCATTCACAATCCCGAAAAAGTTCTGTCTGTAAGTGGTGACTGTTCATGTGCGCATTTTTCGTTACTGTTCTCAGCCGACCGATAATGAAACGCACGGCTGTGAACGGTAAACTTTTTTCGTTACTGTTCTCAGCCGATTGATAATAATCGTAAGACTGTGAACGATAAACTTTTTTTACTTGGCTGTCGGAATAGCTCCGTACTGCTTTACATATCCTTCGTCGGGAAGAACATAATTAATTACTTCATTGTTATCCGGATACTGCATTTTGAGTTTAACACAGGCTGTTGTAAATACAACATTTCTGTCAATCTCCTTATTAAGCTGATTTTCAAGCATCGCATTCTTTGCTTCAATTTCCGAAAGTTCTGCCTTTGCTGCGGATATCTGCTTTTCCACAAGATTCATATCTGCCTGCTTGCTTATATACCTTGCGGCGCATATAAAAAATACAGCAATTATCGCAAGTATAAAAAATGATGAAAAGAAGTGAACTTTATAAGTTCTGTGATATTTTACCTTTCTGCCGATAACGTTCTCGACATCCTCCCTGCTTCTACGCTCCTGTCCGCGTTCAGGACTGGCTGTCTCCACAATTTCAGGCTCTTCCTCTTCCTCAAATTCTTCGACTTCTTCATCGTATATTCTTTCAACTTTTGCCGCGCTGCCTTCAGTTACATTGCGGTAACTTCTTTTATAATAAGCGTTGTTGAATGCATATCTGTTGTCTTTTCTCATAAACACTGACCTCCGTAGTTTCTCTGTTCTTCCGTGCTGTTCACAGTCTGTTTATGTCCCCGCCCCTCACTGTGAACAATCACGATTTTTCGAATATCCTCAGCTTGCTGCTCTTGCTTCTGGAATTTGTTTCCAGTTCCTCCTCGCTCGGGCATACAGCTTTCTTTGTAATGTGTTTTCCTTTCGATTTCTTTCCGCATACGCATACCGGGAACTCCGGCGGACACGTACAGGGATTTTCGGCTCTGTTAAATGCCGTTTTCACTATTCTGTCCTCAAGCGAATGGAAGGTGATGATGCAAAGCCTTCCTCCCGGTTCAAGAATGTCAATCATGCCGTCAATCGTATTCTGAAGTACCTCAAGTTCCCTGTTCAGCTCAATTCTTATCGCCTGAAAGGTTCTCTTTGACGGATGTCCTCCTGTTTCCCTCACCTTTGCCGGTATTGATGCTCTGATAATTTCATTAAGTTCAAATGTTGTTTCTATTCTTTTTTCAGCTCTGACCGCAACTATATGCTTTGCAATGTTCTTCGCGAATCTGTCTTCTCCGTAATCCCGGATGATATGGAATAGTTCTGTTTCCGAATAACCGTTCACGATATCGGCCGCCGTTCTGTCCGAATCGCGATCCATTCGCATGTCAAGCGGTGCGTCCGTTCTGTACGAGAAGCCTCTTTCTGCGGTATCAAGCTGATAGGAAGATACTCCCAGGTCAAGCAGTATTCCGCTGATCTTTCCGACTCCCAGGCTGCTGCATACAGACTGAATATTTTCGTAATTGCTTTTAACAATTCTGCATTTATCTTTGAATTCCTGTAATCTCAGTGTTGCAGCTGCTATAGCATCTCTGTCCTGGTCAATTCCGATAAGCATGCCGTTTTCAAGTCTTTTACATATTTCAAACGAGTGTCCCGCTCCACCGAGCGTACCGTCCACATATATGCCGTTGGGGTTTATATTAAGAGCTTCTATGGTCTCTTCAAGTAACACCGATTTATGTTCGAATCTGATTTCTTCCATTTTCACCCAACCTGTCCCGGCAAGCGCTGCCATTTTCACTGATATTTTTCCGACATTTCTGCTTCTCAGCTGCCTGCGTCTCAGCTGCTCTTCCCTGCTGTTCTGCGTCTTAACTGCTCTGCTTCTCAGCTGTTCTGCTTCTCAGCTGTTCTGCTTCTCAACTGCTCTGCGTCTCAACTGCTCTGCTTCTCAGCTGCTCTTCCCTGCAGTCACATCAGAAATGAATATTGTATTCAATCGACATCTTCTCTGCTATATCTTCCGTATTGTCATCGGCATTAATCTCGTCGTATCTTTCCTTGCTCCAGATTTCAATCTTGTTTCCTACTCCGACCAGAACCACATCCTTGGTCAACCCGGCCATCTCAACAAGCTGCGGGGGAATAAGTATTCTTCCTGCCTTGTCGGTTTCACATTCTGCAGCATTCTTCATGAAATGTCTGACGAGCTGTCTGTTGTCCTTGCTGGCGGGAAGCTGTGAAAGCTGTTCCGCAAATTCAGACCATTTTTCAGTGGTGCTCAGATAAAGACATTTATCAAACGCTGCCGAAACAACAAAAGTCTCTCCAAGCTGGTCTCTGAACTTCTGGGGCACAATGAGTCTGTTCTTTGGATCAATCGTATGATTATATTCACCCATAAACATGATTCAAATCCCCCACTTTCTACCACAGCATATCACTTTCTACCACTTTCCACCACTTTTCTTCATTATATAGCGTAAATCTAAGAAATGCAAGAGATTTTTGCCTAAAAGCATCACAATTTACTATATTTTTTTACTACTACTAGATTTTGTGTGCAAATATATGTTCGATACCAAATTTCCGTTAAATTTTAACATTTTAGCATGTTTGTTCGGTATTATTTTCTGATAACGGACTGTATGTTCGATATTAAAAAATAATCAAAAATGCTAATTTTTTTTATCATGGATAATCAAAGATGTTAAGTAAGCTAAAAACCATGAACACTTAAATCCCGGACACATGAATGATTCAGACAGGAGTTTCCCGGATGACATGATGCCGTGGTCGGAGGCTTATAAGACTTATGAAACATCAGAAATGTATAATAATCTTCATCTGAACCGTGAGTCCGAAGAAGAATCGCCGCGCAGGACATACATAAAAAAAGTATATATCCGGTATTGTAAAATACCGGGCCGGTTAGAATACAAAAAATACCGGAGGTGCAAAGGAATGCGCATTTCCGGTATTTTTTACTCTAAACTATGGAAAAATGTAAGTGTCGGTTATTTTACGTATGCAATAAAGACCATACTCTATATACAATTATAGCTTGGGATATTCCGCAAGCATAGGCTGCCTTAATCACATAAAAAGCGTAGCTGCCACAAGGACTGCTACGCTTAAAAAATACTTTTGATACTTGCCATACTCACTGCTTTTTGTAGAAATAAAGTTTTCCAAAACCCTGAGTTTTGCAATAACCCGCAACTATATACTTTCCGGTTTTGGATACGTACAGAACCACATTTCCACCCTGGTAATCAGTAACCGAATCCGACCACAAAACTTCTCCGGTCTTTGCTTTACATACATACAGCCTTGTAGGACTCTTTACAACAAGATACTTGCCGTTTGCCGACCATGCGGCCTGTTGTCCCATGAAGCCTGCTACATATTTTACCTTTCCGCTTTTTGTGCTGAGCACAAAGCTGTCCTCAACGCCGTATGCCGATGTAATTTCATTTCCATAGTATACCATTGTCTCATCCGGCGATAAGCTTACCGTGCCACGTGAAGGTGTATCGTAGCACCAGTACTGTTCTCCGGTCAGGGCATCTAAAAGTCGTAACGAATTTGCGGCACATTTAGTGCTGACTGCAATATACTTCTTTCCGATAGAGATACTCGCTGCCCATGAACCGATATAAGTCTTCCATTCGAATTCTCCTTCGGATGAATAGCAATATAAGTATCCGTCACCGGATGACAAATAAATAAGTGAGCCGTCCGGAGAATAGTCAATTGTACGAACCTGATTCCTTATGTTTGCAGTCCATACTACACGGTCCGATTTCCAGTCGATACAGTAGATATCACCGCCTACCGAGCCTAAAATCAGGTATTTGTTATCATCAGACAAACAGGCTGCTCTAAACCTGGCTCTGACCACGTCCTCTCCTCTCATCGGTAATGTACCGAATTCTGCATCAACCGGAGGGAATTCTGTTCGTTCATATACTATCTGCCCTTTTTTATTGTAAATCTGAGTTGTCGAATATCCGTCTTTTACAGATTCCTTCTGTGTAACAATGTACTTACCGTCCTTAGAGACATTAATGCAAGGTGTTTCCGCGCCAAGGTTAATAGACGAATAGATTTTTCCTGTCGAACTGAAAATTACCAGATTTGCATTCTTCTCTATTACATCATTCGGAAGATCCGAGTGGAAAGGTACCGCGGCAATTATACCCTCGTCACCGGTATAATCGAAGTAATTTCCCTGGATACCCATGTCGTATACCTTGGTCTGCTTATATTTGACTCCCGAACTCTTCTTCGAAAGTTCGACGCTCTTCTTAATACTTTTATCGGTCTCAGGATAAACTATGAATTCCTTTGCAGCGTATCCGTCCTTCTCTATTTTGACCTTAGAAGCATGCCAGTTCTTGTAATACGAGTCCCTGCCCGCAAAGATTTTGACGGAATAATAGCCTTTACTATCCGTTCTGACAACAATATCCTCAGTCAGTCCGTTCATAATCGTCACAACCGCATCCTTCAGGGCTTTTCCCGAAGAGTCTTTAACATACCCATATATCTTTGCAGTCTTAAAAGTCTTTCCACTCAGTTCGCTTTCCGAATATGCGGTAATATTCGAAGATGCACACAGCTCAAAATCATCCAACCGCTCATATATGTTTCTTCCGTTATGTTCGGCACTGAATCTGATTTTTAAACCAAGATTACCTTTTGTGGTTTTCGTAATAGTCCTAAGATTGTTGCCAAAATCAACAGTAAGGCAAACTCTGGATGTCTCACCCGGATAAAGACTCATCGAAAGAGGATTGGGATGAAGAATAACCAGCTGGTTTTCCGTATATTTAGAGAATTCTCCTGTTACCTCCGCATTCCCGTTCTGGTATATAATAACATTCTCATCAGAATTGTTTATAACCAGAAGGTCGCGCTTATAAGAGCCGTCCAAAGGCAAAATACCGTTTTGTTCCTTCTCGCCCCAGATTTCGATGCCTTCATTCTTTCCTGTTCCCTTATAAAAGCAATAAGGATTGTCAAATATATCTTGAGGCCTTTCAATTACTACTTCCTCACATGGAGATGTAATTCCAAAGCTTGTATCTGCATACGCAGGATTCGGAAGAACTAAACACATCATCAGTATACTAAAAATAACACATTTTAATCTATTCATGTGTATCCTCCTTATGCCGGGGTGGTTACTTTCATTTCAGTTCCGAGGTTGATTTAGTATCCCAGAGTCTCTCCTGCGAGTACATCCTTAATTCTGCGGCCTTTATTGGAACGTCTGGTAATAATGCTTACAAGTCCGCAACCAGTCATACGTTCTGCGTTTGCTGCCACATGACTGTGAATAGTTTATAAAAGGCACGCAGTGCCGTTTTTATATGAGCAAGCAGCGAAGCTGATTGCGAATATAATTGACTTTATCAATTCAGTGAAAAATACATCATTACAGGATTATGGTCTGTGTATCTGAAGTTAAAATCAAGAGTAATTATGCTGTCTACAGAAATATTATCCGATACAATAAAGCCGTCAATTACGTAAAGAGGATGATTCTCTCTGTCAGTAAAGGGTACATTGGTAAGTCGGCAGGTAGGAGCTGACTTATCAAATTCGAATGAGTAACCTTCAGGCACATCCTTTTTTGTAAAAGAGGAAGGGGTCCAAAGACCTTCATGAAGGGGATATTTCTTTGTTGTATCAGGGAAGGTGGTGTTAAAATCACCGCCCGCAATTACATAATTTCCTTTTTCCTGTTCTTTTTCAAGTAATTCCCAAAGGACATTAAGCTGCTTTTGGCGGGCATTGTCTGATGTGTAGGCCTCCATGTGAAGGTTAATCAGAACAAGCTCCTTGTCGCTGCCCTCAATGGGAACACGGGAAACCTGCAGGCAACGCTTTAAGTAGCAAAGGGCTTCAAGTCCGGTTTTGGTGTCCGGAAGCGAGATACGCTCGGAAGAATTTACCTTATAGTTTGTAAGCATCTGAAGTCCCGAATCAACCTTACCTATCATGGGCAAAGGGTAGGGAATCCATTTACATAAGTAATTCTGAGCAAAAATTCTTGTGGTTATCTTGGGAAGGTAAGCATTGGTCTGGTTTAGGTGATAAGCTCTGCTTGAGTCATTGTCAACTTCCTGCAGAAAATAGAAATCTGCGTGAAGTAGCTCTAACATACGAGCGATTCCGTCTATATTTTCCTGAACAATTTCTTTGGAATCGGGGCGAACATCTTCGCCGTCATCCATAAAAAATGTTTCGAACTCATCCAGACAAGCATAGCCTGTATTAAGAGTTACTATGGAAAGCTTTTCGTCCTTGGGAAGCTCTCTTGAAGTCCGGGTAAATTCAAGCGGCGTAACATCATCCGGACGATAGGCTGTGATAGCCAGAAACATGAAGAAGCCACCTACAAATAGTACCAAAACTCCTAAAACGATAAGAATGATTTTGAAAATTTTATTTTTTTTATTCTTTTTGCTGTACATATATATTCTCCCCAAAAACAAAACTGCCTTTCATTATTTTTTAGCAGATATTTCACTGCAAAATTAACTAATTCTGTATTATAGCTCAAATTTCACCGATAGTCAAATCACTTGTTGCTTTTATAGGGTTACCATTGTTACTATTCAGAATTATCCGACTGCGAATAATTTCATTTATATTCAGGTGATAATCAGCTGAATCTTTCGGCATATCCGCAATGACGGCACAATTCCTCTGTGGGACGGTGGTCGATAAATCTCTGCCGCATTCGCTTTGCACGGTCGTTTTGAAGGAGGTAAGCGGAAAAACCGGACTGTCATCTATGACAATCCGGTTTTTATCGGCTTTATTTAAACCATACCCATTACTGTACCCACTCAAATGATTCAACGTCTCATTTTCATTACTATCACATTTTGTCCAAATGCAAGTTTATTATCAAAGCTTAAAATCTGCTCCGTAACCATACTTCTCAATAACAAAATCAAGGTCCTTGTCTCCACGCCCCGAAAGGTTAACGAGAATTGAACCCGTCTTACCCTCCTTGGCAACTCTGATTGCATATGCAAGAGCATGAGAGCTTTCAATTGCAGGAATAATTCCTTCATATCTTGAAAGAGCAAACAGTGCACTGATAGCTTCTTCATCGCCTACGGTCACATAATTTACTCTGCCCATGTCATGGAGCATTGCATGCTCAGGTCCGACTGCAGGATAATCCAGTCCGCTCGCATTTGAATATACCGGTGCGGGAAGTCCCTTTTCATCAGCAAGCATAATGCTGTTAAAGCCATGCATAATACCTTCCTTGCCATATGTAACAGAAGCGGCATTATCACCGATTTTCGGACCTCTTCCCAGAGGCTCGACACCGTAAATCTCTACAGGATCGGCAAGGAACGGAACAAACATTCCGATAGAGTTCGAGCCGCCGCCAACACAAGCAACAACCTTGTCGGGAAGATGCCCTGTCTGCTCAAGGAACTGTGCTCTTGCCTCATCTCCCACTACCTGCTGGAAGTCTCTGACCATCAGAGGGAAAGGATGAGGGCCTGCCGCTGTACCGATACAATAAATTGCGTCCTTATATTCTTTTGCATAAGCTTCGAAAGCTGCGTCTACCGCTTCCTTCAATGTCTTCAGTCCTTTTGTAACAGGAATAACATTTGCACCGAGCACCTTCATTCGTGATACATTTGGAGCCTGTTTTGCAATGTCAACTTCACCCATGTAAATATCACATTCAAGTCCGAAATAAGCAGCTGCCGTAGCAAGTGCCACACCGTGCTGTCCGGCGCCGGTTTCGGCTATGAGCTTTTTCTTGCCCATATATTTTGCCAGAAGACCTTCGCCCATGCAATGGTTAAGCTTATGTGCGCCCGTATGGTTCAGGTCCTCTCTCTTAATATAAATCTGGGTTCTTCCGAGCATGTTAGACAGTCTCTGACAATGGTACACAGGAGTGGGACGTCCCTGGAAGTCTTTTCTGATACGTCTGAGTTCCGCAATAAACTGAGCTGACTGGGCAATTGTGTTATAGCCCTCCGCATACTCATTGAAAGCCTTAATCAGTTCGGGATCGTCAAGATAATTTCCACCGTATTTTCCAAACCAGCCATCGCTTGTGGGATACTCTTTCAGATAGTTATCAAAATCTCTGTACTTATTCATTTTCGTTCTCCTTTGTATTATCAGGTTCTGTCACCAGGCATGAACCGTTTTTTACTGCTTTACGTCTGAATAAAACAATCAATACAACCGCTGTTACACACAAAACCGCCGAAAGAAGCTGTGAAACCGCAAATCCTGTATTCCACAGAAACAGCTGGTCTGTTCTGAGTCCTTCTATAAAAAATCTTCCGAGACCGTATCCTGCACAGTATATCAGCATTATCTCGCCGTCAAATTTCTTTTTGGGCCAGATTTTAATCATCACTATCAGCAGAATCAGATTCCATACCGATTCATAAAGGAAAGTAGGCTGAACAGTGATATATTGACTTCCGTCGGCAGCCGTCACGATATTGTCTCTGATTTCCATAATATCGGCCAGCGCTCTGTCCTTGCCTTCATATACGGACTTCAACAAAGCATCGGAATACGCAGAAGGCTTAAATTTAGCTGCCAGGCACGGATCTGCCACGTTAATTTTCATCGCAAAAAGACTGTCTGTATATTTTCCGAACGCTTCTCTGTTAAAAAAGTTTCCCCATCTTCCGATAATCTGTCCCAGAATCAGTCCCAGAATGCCTGTATCCCCGAAAAGACCGACACTGTACTTCTTTATTTTGCAATAAACAAATACACAGATAAATGCGGCAATAACTCCTCCGTAAATAGCAAGTCCGCCGTTTCTGAGATTAAATATCTGCAGAAGATTATCCTTGTAATAATCCCACTCAAATGCCACTGAATACAGTCTCGCACCGATTACACATATCGGAATGGCTATCAGTGCAAAATCGAAATACATATCTTCGTTCTGTTTGCTTCTTTTTGCCTGCCAGCGTGCAATGGCTATTCCCGCAAGCATTCCGATGGCAATTATAACTCCGTAAAACGCAATCTTGAACCCGAAAATTTCTATTCCTCTCGGCAAATTCGGGATTTCAATCCCGATATTGGGAAAACCGACCGAATAATCGTTACCCCAAAAACTCATATGCTTCTCCTAATCAAACATTAAATCTGAACAAAATAACATCGCCGTCCTGAACGACATAATCTTTTCCTTCCGAACGTACAAGTCCTTTTTCCTTTGCCGCATTAAATCCACCGCAGGCAACAAGATTATCATAGCTGACTATCTCCGCTCTGATAAAGCCTCTTTCAAAATCGGAATGAATCTTTCCGGCAGCCTGAGGCGCCTTGGTTCCTTTTACGATTGTCCATGCACGTGTTTCCTTCGGACCTGCTGTCAGGAAGCTCATAAGTCCAAGCAGATCATACGAAGCAACTATCAGCTTTTCAAGACCAGACTTCGATACTCCGAGTTCCTCGAGGAACATCTTCTTCTCTTCCTCTTCAAGTTCCGAAAGCTCCTGCTCGATTTCCGCGCTTACAACAAATACTCCGTCATTGTCCTTTGCGGCGAATTCACGTACAGCAGCCACATACTTATTGCTGTTTCCGTCATCTGCGATATCGTTTTCCGTAACGTTTGCCGCAAAGATAACAGGCTTAGATGTAAGAAGACAAAGAGACGAATAAATAGCCGCTTCCTCTTCGTCAACAGGTGTATAGCTTTTTGCAAGCTTACCGTCTTCCAGAAGCTCTTTCAGCTTTTTCAGAAGCTCAACCTCTTTTGCAAGAGCCTTATTATTGATTGCACCCTTTACACCCTTTGCAAGTCTCTTTTCAATGACCTCGAGATCGGCAAATATAAGCTCGAGATTAATTGTCTCAATATCTCTGGCAGGATCAACACTTCCGTCAACGTGAACAATATTGGTATTCTCGAAGCATCTCACAACATGAACTATCGCATCAACTTCTCTGATATGAGACAGAAACTGGTTTCCGAGACCTTCACCCTTTGACGCTCCCTTTTCCAGACCTGCAATGTCCACAAATTCGATAACGGCCGGAACCTTTGATTCCGACTTATACATATCCGTCAGGACATTAAGTCTCTCATCCGGTACCGCTACGACACCCACATTGGGATTGATGGTACAGAACGGATAATTGGCCGACTCTGCACCGGCCTTTGTAAGCGAATTAAAAAGAGTACTTTTACCAACGTTCGGTAAACCTACGATTCCGAGTTTCATATAACTAACCTCCTAAATTACGTTACAATCACAGTAACTAAAATACATCTTTTTTATTATTCGGGTCTGAATTCTCATACAGCTGTCTTCTCTGTTCAGCATAGAAAAACTGCACATAATTCTTGCTTGTTTCCACAAACGAGCAGCCATAGCCGTAATCATAAAAACCGCGAACATTCTTCTTTGCCCTGATAATAACTCCTCTGCAGTAAACAGGACCCTGATTTGAATTAAGCGTAAAGCTGATAAATGTTCCCTTTGGGAGCTCTTTTTCGGCATCAAACGATGCACCGCCTTCACTGATATCCCTCAGATGGCCTTTAATCTCAACTTCCCTGTATCGCTCGGAAATATCCTCAAGCGTCCTGTCGAGTTCAATCTCCGGGGTCAGTGTCGATTTTTTACGTCCGTCATTAACAGTATTAATATCTGTAGTCTCGTATTTAAGCTTAAATGGCCTGTCAATCGGAAGACGGTACTGAGTTCTTCTGTTGTATTCGACCGCACGTGCCTTTACCGAAAAAACATGCATCTGTACACCGTCATCAAAAGTAGCGATTCCCGGCTTAACATTTTCCCATTTCCAGTATCTGGCATCGTCCTTGTACACAATATCCACCACATCGGTATCCCTGAATCTGAACAGCTTCTGACTGCTTGCTATCAGATCAACACCGATGCAGTCCGCACCGACATATCTGACCTTTGTGAGCATACGATAATTGTAACCGTCACGTTTCAGAAAAATCTCAATGGTTGAGCCCTTCGATATTTCGCTCAGCGTCATGTGTTCATAACCTCCGCAAATCTTCGGACATTCTCTTCAATGTCACCGCCAAACACACTTGTTCCGGACACTATAACGTTTGCACCGGCATCAAGTACTTCCTTTACATTTTCCTGATTTATGCCACCGTCCACCTCAATGTCGATATTCAGTCCTTTTTCATCCATGAATGACTTCAGTTCTTTTATTTTTCCCAAGGTCTCGGGGATAAACTTCTGCCCCCCGAAGCCCGGATTAACCGACATAATCAGTATCATATCAACATAATTATATACATATTTAAGACAGTCAAGCGGTGTAGCCGGATTCAGCGCAACTCCGCATTTGACACCCTTTTCGCGAATGTGACTTAAAGTTCTGTTCAGGTGTCTGCAGCTCTCGGCATGAACGGTAATAATATCAGCCCCATTCTTTACAAACTCGTCTATATATCTGTCCGGATCTTCAATCATAAGATGCACATCAAACTCAAGTCTGCTTTCCCTGCGAATGGATGCAAGCACCGGAAAACCAAAGGAAATACTCGGTACAAAGCTTCCGTCCATTACATCAATATGCAGCATTTTTACTCCTGCATCCTCAACTCGCTTAATATCGCTTCCGAGTCTGTTAAAATCTGCTGCCAGTATAGAAGGGGCAAGTTTATTCATAATATTCACCTTCCGCTCATCTTCGAGCCTTGTTCTTTAATTCTTCAAACAGAATACGGTAATTGTCATATCTGCTTCTGCTTATTTTCCCCGACTTCACCGCATTTTTAACACCGCAGTCGGGTTCATTAATATGATTGCAGGAAAGAAATCTGCATTCATCTTCAAATTCCGCAAATTCAGTAAAAAAGTTCTTCAGCCTGTCATATTCAATATCAGAGAGATATAAGGAACCGAAACCCGGTGAATCACACAGATATGTATCCTCGTCAATCCTGATAAGCTCCGTATGTCTTGTGGTCTGTTTTCCTCTTTTTATCTTCTCACTCAGTGCCCCCGTCTCCATATTCGCAAACGGTGCAAGCAGATTCATCAGAGAAGACTTTCCTACTCCGCTCGGTCCGGCCAGTATAGTGGTTTTTCCCTTCAGAAGTTCTTTGATTTCATCAATTCCCTCATTATTCAGAACCGATATGAACCTGATCTGTGTTCCGCAGGAAGCGTAGTTATCCGCCAAAAGTGCCAGCTCATCGTTTCCCGCAATGTCGGTTTTATTAAAGCAGAGAATCGTCGGGATATTCTGCTTTTTCATCATAATCAGAAAACGGTCCAGCAGGTTGAGATTCGGTTCGGGTTCGGTAGCCGCAAATACTATAAGAACCTGATCAATATTCGCGCAGGCAGGTCTGATCAGCTCGCAGCTTCTGTCAAGAATGCTCCTGATAATTCCCTCTTTTTTTTCCTCGCTGATAATGTCAAATTCAACATCATCACCGACGAGCGGAGTCACATTTTCTTTGCGAAACGCGCCCTTTGCCCTGCACTCGTACAATACCTCGTCCTTCACATTTACATAATATGAACCGGCTATCCCCTTAACTATTTTACCCTGCATTCAAAACCTCTCACGCGTTGAAAATTACTGTTCCTGCGACAACAAAATACCGACAACGCATACTACACTTATTTCTTCGCATTTTTGACGCCTGTATCAATCATTCCTCAACAGGAATCGGTGTGGCCGTCGGAATGTCATCATCAAAATCATCGGTTCCACCGTTTCCGGAATCTGAATCACCGTTACCGGAGTTATCATCGTCCGGAGTAATCTCAGGCACCGGTGTCGGTGTGGGCGGAGGTGTCACTTCAACAGGTTCAGAGCCCTTGCTGACCGTAAAGTTTACTATGGTACCTTCCTTCAGCATGGTTCCTTCCGAATAATCCTGATGACATACCAGACCCTCATCAAAACTGTCATTGTATACGTAGTTAACGGCTCCGACCTTAAGGTTTGCACCGGTCAGAAGCTTTTCTGCCTTTGTTTGTTTTTTGCCGAGAAGATCGGGACACGGAACTTCGATGATTTCAGGACCGGTACTTATGTAAAGCACAATATTCGATCCCTTCGGAACCATCATTCCACCCTCAGGATCCGTCCTGATGACACATCCCTCCGGAACATCCCTGCTCGGTTCTGACAAAACAGCCGTTGTGTATCCGTAAGCTTCATAATACTGTTTTGCTGTCTCCATGGTCTTTCCGTTCATTGAAACAAGCTCTTTGATTTCAGAACCTGCGCTTACCGTCAGTTCAATCTTCGCATTTGCAACAACCGTGGACTGTGCTGCGGGATACTGGTTTGTAATAAGTCCTTTTTCATACTCGTCAGAGTACTCTTCTTCCTTCCAAACTATCTCAAAATCCATCGAAACGGCTCCGAGTGTTTTCTTTGCATCATCTATTGTAAGTCCGATAACGGGAGGAACCTCCTTTAATACTGACTCGATTGATGTCGGAGTCGGTGAAGGAGTATCCTCAGGAGGCAGAATAATATTAACTCCCTGAGTCGGTGTCGGTGGAGGGGTACCCGTCTGCTCTGTGACAGTTCCGGCAGTGTCAAACGGATTTGTGGGACCGTTTTCACTGAACAGGAACTTCTTCACGAACCAGATAATAGCTACTATTACCGCAATCGAGAACAACACGGTTGCAATCATAAGCAGCTTCTCTATAAGAGGAGTCATCGAGTCCAGCTCTTCGACTTCCTTCTTGATTTTCTTTTTTGCAGTTCTGCTTGTATTGTCAATATGTGTAACCGGAGATTTCGCAGCACTCTTTATGCTGATAATGTCCTCCACCGACATATTTCTCGTAGGTGAATCCGCAACAGCCGAATTGCTTGCAATGTTCACATAATCACCGTCCGGATTGATAACCGATCTCTTCAGGTCCTGAATCAGCTCCGATGCGGTCTGATAACGGCGCTCCGGCTTTTTCTGCATGCACTTCTGAATAATCTTGTCAATACTCAAAGGAACATCCGGATTGATATTTCTGACGGGAACCGCCTCGCTCTGGATATGAGAAAGAGCTACCGATACCGAATTGTCACCTGTAAACGGAACATTTCCCGTAAGCATCTCATACAGTGTCACACCGAGCGAATAGATATCGCTTCGCTCATCACTGTAGCCGCCACGCGCCTGTTCAGGAGAAAGATAATGCACAGAACCTATAGCATTCTGTGAAATGGTATTAGAGGTTGCAGCCTTCGCAATACCGAAATCAGCAACCTTCACCTTTCCCTCTCTTGAAATAATTATATTCTGAGGCTTAATATCTCTGTGTATGATATGATGATTGTGAGCAGCCTCCATACCCATTGCAATCTGAATGGTAATTCCTATGGCTTCCTTTACGTCAAGCTGCTTTCTCTTCTCAATAAATCTCTTAAGTGTGATACCCTCAACAAGCTCCATTACTATATAATGAAGTCCGTCGTCATCGCCAACATCGTAAACGCTGACAATATTGGGATGTGAAAGTCCTGCCACAGACTGAGCCTCTGCCCTGAATTTCTGAACAAAATTTGCATCAGAAGAAAACTCCTGCTTCAGGATTTTAATCGCAACATAGCGGTTCAGCCTGTGACACATGGCCTTGTATACATCAGCCATTCCGCCTGAACCAACCTTGCTGATTATCTCATATCTGTCGCTTATGAACATTCCTTCTTTAATCATTTCAAACCTCTCTTAACGCTAATCAATTTTTACAAGAACAACCGAAATATTGTCTTTTCCACCGTTCTGGTTAGCCCTCTGAATAAGTATATCGGCAAGCTCATCAAGATTCGATGAATTTGCCACTATTATATCAAATATTTCATTATCTGCAAGCATATTTGATAAACCATCCGAACAAAGGAGTACAATATCATCCTTTTTAAGCGGCACGCGGAACATATCCGGCACCACTACACCCATTGCACTGATGGCTCTTGTTACCACATTTTTCTTCGGATGAAACCTGGCCTCTTCCTTCTTCAGGTCTCCGTTTCTGACCATCTCGGCCACAAGCGAATGATCCTCGGTAATCTGCCTGATTTCCGAATTTATCACATAAAGCCTGCTGTCACCGATATTCAGGACATCAAGCTCATTTTTACTGTTCACGGTACACGCCACAAAGGTAGTTCCCATACCCTCCAGCTCTGAGGATTCCGCGGCCTTTATTATCAGCTGCTCATTCGTCTCACGCACCGCATCCTCCATATAATTCAGCCTGCTCACTACACCGTTTCCGGCATTCTGCATAAGCTCCACGAATTTTTCGACACAAAAACGCGACGCAAAATCGCCGGCATTATGTCCTCCCATACCGTCAGCCACTATATAAAGATTAGGGAGCAGACCGCACGGCCGGTCGGACGCAAAACAATAACCCTGATTCACCTGCCGCATCAATCCCACATCAGTCTTCGCACACGACTGCACCTTTATCACCCCCTGAAGTTATATAACTGCGTCTGAGCTGTCCGCAGGCAGCATCTATGGTTTTACCCATACCTCTTCTTATAGTAGCATTAATTCCATTTTTTTCAAGTATTAATTTAAAAGCCTTTACGGACGAGCTGTCACTTTTCTTGTAATCACGTTCTTTTACGGGGTTCACCGGTATCAGATTCACGTGACAGTTTCTGCCTTTAAGTATCGATGAAAGCTGTTTAGCGCATTCGGTCGAATCATTGACACCCTGAATCAGACTGTATTCAAACGAAATTCGTCTGCCCGTTTTATCAAAAAAGTAATCGCATGCCTCAAGAATTTCTCTTATTGTATATTTATGTGCAATCGGCATGATATTCTTTCGAATATCATCATTCGGTGCATGAAGAGAAATGGCCAAAGTCAGTGACGGCTGCGTGTCGGCAAGCGCATATATCTTTTCAACGATTCCGCAGGTAGACACCGTAATATTTCTTCCGCTGAGCTTAAAACCCTTTTCATCGCTTATCAGTGAATAGAACCTGATAAACTCATCATAATTGTCAAACGGCTCTCCCGTCCCCATAACAACCACATGCGATACCCTGTTGCCGTCATACTTCTGAATTGCATATATCTGTTCAAGCATTTCACCGGCGGTCAGATTTCTGATTTTGCCTCCGATTGTTGACGCACAGAACGAGCACCCCATCCTGCATCCGACCTGCGACGAAATACATACCGAATTTCCGTAATCATATTTCATCAGAACGCTTTCGATAACATTATCATCATATGTCTTAAACAGAAATTTACAGGTTCCGTCCTCCTCATCCTTTAAAACACGGACAACCTCAAGCGAATTCAGAGCATATTCGTTTTTCATTTTTTCTCTGAGTGCCGCCGGTATATTTGTCATTTCATCAAAACTGTCAGCAAGCTTTACATGAAGCCACTCAAAAATCTGCGTGGCACGAAAAGCCTTTTCTCCGAGCTTCTCCATTTCATTTTTCAGTTCATTCAGATTAAGCGACCTGATGTCCGTCATAATTCCTCCGATAAAGCTTTCTGTTTGCATATGTTAATAAACTCTGTTCATAGCAGCTTATCAGTTACTATCCACAGTCTGTTCAAAATCTTCCGGCACTCTTTTCGGGATGCGTTCACTGATACATCTGATTTTGTTACCGTTCAGCGTCATTCCTGAATTTTTTTCAGCCTTGCCATGAAGAAACCGTCGCACCCGTAATCTCCGGGAAGCAGCTGAAGCATTCCTCCTCCTGTCATTTCCGACAAGAGCTCCTTTGGTAAATAGTCATCCAAAGATTCCGTCACAAAACCGTATTTATCTTTTATGTATTTCACATTGTCTTCATTTTCTTCTTTATTTACCGTACATGTACTGTAAATCAAAATCCCGTCTTTTTTTACATACCTGACCGCATTGTCAAGTATGGCTCTCTGAAGGACAGTCAGCTCCTTCATCTTTTCCGGCGTCATGTTATATTTTATATCAGGCTTCTTTCCGATGATACCAAGCCCCGAGCACGGCAAATCACAGAGAACAACATCAAATTGATTTTCAAAAGAAGCATTTAAAACCGTTGCATCATTTTCTTTTACAGCTATGTTGTCAAAACCGCACCGTGCAGCGGCCTCACGAATCATATCCGTTTTGTTCTTTGAAATATCGCAGGCAACAACCGAAACTCCCACATGGTCGGCCGCATGGAGACTCTTTCCTCCGGGAGCCGCACACAAATCAAGGACCTTAATATCGTTTCTTCCGCAAATTCCACTATCTTTCGAACCGGTATTTCCCTTTTCTTTACATTCATCTTCTGAATCGATGTTTATCTTTTCCTTACACAAAGCTTTCGAATCGGTATTTCCCTTTTCTTCACATACATCTTCTGAATTGATGTTTATCTTTTCCTTGCACAAAGCTTTCGAACCGGTATTTCCCTTTTCTTCACATACATCCTTCGAATCGGTGTACCTGTCAAGTCCCGTACAAAGGCCGGCAAGCACAGAGCTTTCGTCCTGCACCGTAAACAGTCCCTGTTCAAAACCACTGATGTTTTCAGGATTTCCGCCATTTTCGAGTCTGAAGCACTTTTTCGTGATACCGTGTGTATAGCCGATATTCCCGTCAATCAGCATCTGCTCAAGCTCCGACGGCTTCAGCTTTGTCAGATTGCACCTGATGCTGATTCCGTTGTCTGAGAAAAAATAATCAAATGCCTTTTTCGTCCTTTCGGCACCGTAACATTCCAGCCACATATCTGTCAGCCACTCCGGCATGGAATACAGGTAGCAGAATTTCTTTTTCACATCGGGAGCTTTGGATAAATCATCACTGAGTACGGATAAATCCAATGAAACCGCATCACCTGTAAACTCATTTTTTCTTCTGCAGCAGTTTCTGAGAACACCGTTCACGAATCCTCCAAGACTTCTAAAGCCCCTTTTTCCTGCCAGCTTAACAGACTCATCGCAGGCCGCAAAATCCGACACCGAATCCATGAAGAGAATCTGGTAAACACCCGCACGCAGAATATTTCTGATAACAGGCTTCTGTTTTTTCACCTTTACCGATGCCAGTCTGTCAATCACGGAATCAAGCATGAGGCATCGCTCCGTAACTCCGCGGGTCAGGCGTGATACAAAAGCTCTGTCGGTTCTGTCCATATCTCCGTGCCTGTCAAGAGAATCCTTCAGTACAAGGTGAAGTGGTTTCCCGTTTTCCAAAATCTCTATGATATTTTCGAGAGCAACACTTCTTGTACTCATAAAAATCTCCATTCCGCCGCCTAACAGCAGCACAAACAGTGATGAAAGTTCTACTTTCTTTGTTACTAATCACAGTCACTCCTGCAGCAGCTTTGCCGATCCTCTCAGAAAGTCTTCCGTTTTCATTCTCTTTTTTCCTTCAAGCTGAAGCTCAAATATCTCAAGACTGCCCTCCGAAGCGGAAATAAACAGTCTGTTGTCCTCTATCACTACCTGTCCGGGGTCTTCGGCACATTTATCTTCTCTTGCGGCACACTTCCAGATTTTAAGCATTTTGTCGTTTTTCAGGTACATATATGCTCCCGGCCACGGAATCAGACCTCTGATAAGTCTTTCCGTCTCTACGGCCGATTTATTAAAATCAAGAAGACCCATGGATTTCTTCAGTACAGACACATAACACGATTTTGAGTCATCCTGTGGTATTCTTTCCGCAGTCCCGTCTTCAATTTTATCAAGTGCCTCAAGAAGCGTGGGTCCGCTAAGTTCAGTCAGACTGTCATAAAGCGAACCGGCAGTCTCTGTCCCGTCCAGCGGTATTTTTTTCTGAAGAATAATGTCACCGGTATCAAGTCCCGCTGCCATATGCATAATGGTCACACCTGTCTCACTGTCGCCGTTAATTATCGACCACTGAATCGGCGACGCCCCGCGATACTTCGGAAGAAGTGACGCATGCACATTAATACAGCCGTATCTCGGAAGCTCGAGAAGATTAGTCTTTAAAAGCTGTCCGAAGGCCGCAACCACTATAATATCAGGCTTGAGCTCTGCAAGCTTCCCGACAAATTCGGGATTTGAAGCTTTCTCGGGCTGAAATACCTCTATTCCGTTATCAAGTGCCAGCTTCTTCACCGGCGAAAAAATAATCTCATTTCCTCTGGCATTCGGTCTGTCGGGCTGTGTCACGACGGCCGAAACCGTATGTCTTGATTTTATCAGTGCGTCAAGCACACCGGCCGCTATATCCGGCGTACCCATAAAAATAATATTCATACAAACCTCAGCTTTCTCTGACAGGAACTGTTTTCAGCCTGTGAAGGTTCAGTTACTATTCACCGTCCGGCCAAAAACATTCATAAAGTGCGCCGCAAAACCGGTGGCTCAGTCAGATTCCATCATTTCACCTTCAACCTTTGAAGTATACAGCACTCCTTCAAGGTGATCCAGTTCATGCTGAACTGCACGTGCCAGAAGCTCTGTAGCCTCGAACTCATAAAAATCCATATTTTCATTTTGGGCACGAACCTTTACATAGGCTGCTCTGGTCACAACCCCCGACTTTCCCGGAACCGAGAGACAGCCCTCACTGCCCTTCTGTTCTCCTGATGCTTCCAGAATAACGGGGTTAATCATGATAATCGGATCGTCTCCGTTCTCTGAGACATCAATTACCACTATCCTTTTGAGAATACCGACCTGCGGTGCTGCCAGTCCAACTCCGTTTGCCTCATACATTGTATCAAGCATGTCATCAATAAGTGTCAGAATCTTGTCATTCACTTCCTTCACCGGTCTTGATACCTTGTTAAGTACCTCGTCGCCTTCAACTCTAATGTTTCTGATTGCCATAATTACCTCCGTTTATATCATATTGCATTCCAATCTCTGTACACCTGTTTTCCTGTTCCCATTCGGTCAGGACATCCTTCACTCTGACAAGCTCCGAATACTCTGCCGCCTTTACAAAAATCATCATTCTGAACACATCGTTCACCCTGTACACGGGCGCCTTTGACGGTCCAAACACATGTGTCCCGTTCCCTGCTGTCAGTTTTGCCTTATTCATGCATTTATCGGTAAACTCCGTCAATTTATTCTCATCCCCGGAGAATATCAGTACATTCAGCATACACCATGACGGAGGATAATTCATGAGCATCCTGAAGCCCATTTCCTCGTCATAAAATGATTTGTAATCGTTTGCCGCTGCTGCCGTAATACTGTAATGCTCAGGATTGTACGTCTGAATGACCACTTCACCCGGCTCGTTGCCTCTTCCGGCTCTTCCCGCTGCCTGCGCAAGCAGGTCAAAGGTACGCTCCCCCGCACGGTAATCCTGCGCGTAAAGTGACATGTCCGCCAGAAGAACTCCCACCAGCGTCACATTATGAAAATCATGACCTTTTACAATCATCTGCGTCCCCACCAGGATGTCAGCCTCCTGATTGGCAAACGCCGCAAGAAGCTCATCATAGCTTTCCTTCGATCTGGTGGTATCCGCATCCATACGCAGTACTCTCACGCCCCCGAACTCCTTTAGCAGCTGTTCTTCCACCTTCTGAGTTCCGAAGTTAAACGGTCTGATGTATTTTGAACCGCAATTGGGACAAATCGTCGCAGACGGTTCTCTGTGCGCGCAATAATGGCAAACCATCTCTCCGTTGTTGTGATACGTAAGTGACACATCGCAATGAGGACATCTTATCACATATCCGCAACTTCTGCAATTAACAAATCCCGAATGACCTCTTCTGTTGATAAAAAGCATTATCTGCTCATGCTTTTTCAGTCTGTCATTAATAAGCTCCGACAGTCTCCGCGAAAACATCGACCTGTTCCCCGAACGCATTTCTTCCCTGAGGTCAACTATATCCACCTTTGGAAGAATCGCATCTCCGGCCCTTCTGTTCAGTTCAAAAAGTCTGAGACGTCCGGCCTTTGCCGCACTGTAGCTTTCAAGCGACGGTGTTGCCGAGCCTAATATTACCGATGCACCTTCGATCATTCCCCTGTGAAGAGCCACATCTCTGGTCTGATACTTCGGACTGGTCTCACTTTTATAGCTTGTCTCGTGCTCCTCATCAATAATAATCAGACCCAGATTATCAAACGGAGTAAATAACGCCGATCTCGGACCGATTACTATTTTTGTCAGTCCCTGTTTGGCTCTCAGGTACTGGTCGTACCTCTCTCCTGCCGACAGTCTTGAATTCATTACAGAAATACTGTCCCCGAATCTCCTGTAGAATCTTTTAACCGTCTGATACGTAAGCGCAATCTCGGGTATCAGCATGATAACCTGCCTGCCCCGACTGATGACTTCATCAATGACCGCCATATAAACCTCGGTCTTTCCGCTTCCTGTCACGCCGTGTATCAGATAATCGTTTCTGCGTCCGTTCCTGATATCATCCACGATTCCGTCAACTGCTGCCTTCTGTTCTTCATTGAGCTCCGGTCTGAAAGCCGCATCGGTATCGGCAGTCATCTCCGGCTGTCTGAATACGGTCTCTGTCCCTATTCTGATGATTCCGTCTCTAAGCAGCGCTTTCACGGTAGTTTCCGATATGTTCAGCTTATTAGTTATAAGCGAATAATCAATTCCCCTGCATCCTTCATCTATCAGCTCCGAAAGAAGTCTTTCCTTTGCCCTGTGTCCTTTTCGTACCGCAATTTCCAGACACCCTTTCACTTCAGCTTCGGTTACATTCAGATAAACCGTGCGTCTGACCTGTTCCTTTACTTTTTTCTTTACCGGTAAAACGCACTTCAGAGCTTCGTTCAGTGTTGAACCGAAGTTTTCTTTCATCCATACCGCAAGTGAAATAAGTCTGTCCTCAATAGCGATATCCTTCCGGTCAATACCCTCAATCGGTTTTATCCTGTCCCTGTCTATCTTCGGTTTTTCCGACAGTCCGATGCAATACCCGGCCACAGTCCTGTTTTTACCGAAAGGAATCAGAACCCTGGTTCCCGGCTTCACATCTTCCTCAAGTTCCTTCGGTACGCTATACTGAAACGACCTGTCCAGACTCTCTGTCGATATATCAACTATAACATCTGCGTACAATTCCGACCTCCGTTACCTCTTTCATCCCTTTATGGCTTTCCATGCATCACGGGGTTCTTCTCCCAGCCAACCCCCGGATTACCTGTCTTTCATCCCTTTATGGCTTCCCATGCATCACGAACTATCTCGCGCTCATCCATGTGATATTTCACACCGTTTATCTCCTGATAAGTTTCGTTTCCCTTGCCCGCCAGAAGAATCATATCCCCGTCCTGTGCATTTTCAAGCACATACCTGATAGCATCACATCGGTCGGGTATCATGACATAATTTCCGTCGGCTCTCTTTACGCCCGTCATAATGTCCGTAATGATATCCTCCGGCTTCTCGGTTCTCGGATTGTCCGATGTAACCACGGTCAGGTCTGCCAGTCTCGATGAGACCTCTCCCATCTCAAATCTTCTATCCTTTGCTCTGTCTCCGCCGCATCCGAACAGACATACAAGCCTCTTCGGATTGTATTCACGCAAAGTATTCAGTACACTTTCAAGTGCCATCGCATTATGCGCATAATCAATCAGTACGGCAAACCGTTCCGACACTCTGACCGGTTCAAGTCTTCCCAGCACAAAGGTCTTCCCGAGAGCCTCAGCTATCACGTCCGTATCCTTTGTAAAATGCCTGCACACAGCAATTGCCGCCATAGCGTTCATGACATTGAATCTGCCCGGAATCGGAAGTCTGACACTGCCCTTAAATGCTTCTTTATCCGATGAATAATCAAACATGATTCCCGTCTCACCGTTTTCATTATAAAGACTTATATTGCCGGCTGAAAGCACTTCACTGCAGTTAATGATATCCGTCTGATTCTTTCCCGAAGTAAAGCCTTCCGTATTGCAGTTTATATCCGACCGGTTCTTTCCCGATGTAAAGCCTTCCGTATTGCAGTGCGAATTTTCAAGCATGTCAGACACATGTTCATCGTCAATATTTACAATTGCGTTCGAGCACTGCTTAAACAGCAGAGACTTACAGTACAGATACTCCTCAAAGTCTGCGTGTTCAACCCCGCCGATATGGTCATGTCCGATATTGGTAAAAAGCGCATAATCAAAATTTATTCCATATACGCGATGCTGCTTCAGTCCCTGTGAAGACACCTCCATCACCACGGTGTCACAGCCGCTGTCGGCCATTTCCCTCATATATTTCTGCACCAGATAAGAGTCCGGCGTTGTGTTGTTCGTATCGTACACCTTTTCTCCTACACATATACCTATTGTACCTATAACACCGACTTTTCTGCCCGCTGCCTTCAGGATGTCCCTTATCATATAACAGGTCGTTGATTTGCCTTTTGTTCCCGTGATTCCGATTGTCTTCATCTCACGTGCCGGGTAATTAAACCATGCAGCCGAAAGAAGCGCCCATGCTTTTCTGGTATCACTGACAAGAATAAGGGTAGCTGAACGTGGAGAATTAATAATAATCTTTTCGGACCATTCGGCTATAATAACCGATGCCCCCTGTCTGTTTGCCTCATCCGCAAATTCATGGCCGTTACATTTTGCTCCTTTAATGCATACAAACGCACTGCCCGGCTGAATCTTTGCACGCGTATCACTCACCAGCTGAGTTACCCGGTCATTTAACTGTTCTTTACTGATAAGTATCTTTTCTTCTATTATGCTGTTTAATGTCTCTATAAGTTCTCTTTTTGTCATCCCAATCCATCCCCCGGTAAAATATAAAGCCTACAGGCTTCCACAGGCGTGGCTGCTTGCAGGCTTCAATAAACTTTCATCATTACGTTCACTGTCTGTAAATAAACCATTCGCGGTTGCTGTTCACAACTGTACAAAACCCATTCGCGATTACTATTCACAGCTGTACAAAACACATTCGTACATTATAATCTGTTGTACAAATCCTCATACTGCTTTGCCGAATTTTTCCATGAAAAATCCATAGCCATTCCACGATCGATAATCTTATTCCACTCACGTTTTTTGTTAAAATAAACATCCTTCGCATATCTGATGCATGCAAGCATTTCGTGTGCATTATAGTTGGCAAAGCTGAAGCCGGTACCTGTATTCTCATACTCATTATACGGAAATACCGTATCCTTCAGACCACCCGTTTCACGTACAATCGGGACAGTTCCGTATCTGAGACTCATCAGCTGGCTCAGACCGCACGGCTCAAACAGTGACGGCATCAGGAACGCATCACAGGAAGCATACAGTCTGTGAGACTTTTCGTTCGAATAATGAATATTTGCAGAAACCCTGTCAGGATATTTCCATGCAAAATGTCTGAACAGATTCTCATATTTGCCTTCACCGGTTCCAAGTACCACCAGCTGAGTATCCTGAGCACATATTTCTTCAATCACACAGTCAACCAGATCCAGTCCCTTCTGGTCCGTGAGTCTTGAACAGATTCCGATCATGAATTTATTTTCATCAACCGCAAGTCCGAGATCCTTCTGAAGTGCAAGCTTGTTCTTCACCTTCTCGACACGGAAATTCATGGCATTGAATTTATTATATATCAGATTGTCCGTCTCCGGATTATAATCATCATAATCAAGTCCGTTCACGATACCGCAGAGACAGTTCGAACGGGCACGCATCAGCCCGTCAAGGCCTTCGCCGTAGAACTGCATCTTTATTTCTTCTGCATAAGTACGGCTGACCGTGGTAACATAGTCGGCGTAAACAATTCCCGCCTTCAGATAATTGGCATCACCGTAAGCCTCAAGCTTGTCTGATGTAAAGTATGAATCATCAAGACCGGTAACATCCTTTATGGTCTTCTTGTCCCATACGCCCTGGAACTTAAGATTATGAATTGTCATGATAGACTTAATTCCGCGATAGAATTCATTACCCTGAAAGCTGTCATGCAAAAACACCGGAACAAGACCTGTCTGCCAGTCATTGCAGTGAATAATGTCAGGTCTGAAGCCGATTACCGGTAAAGCCGAAAGCGCCGCACGGCAGAAAAACGCAAATTTTTCAATATCCTCATAAATATTTCCGTAGGGTGCAAAGCCGGAAAAATAAAATTCGTTATCGATAAAGTAAAACCTGATTCCCTCGTACTCTGCCTCAAGAATTCCGACATACTGCTTTCTCCATGCAAGTTCCATGTAAAAGCTTGTAACAAACTTCATCTGTTTTTTATATTCTTCTCTGATACATGTATACTTGGGAAGAATAACTCTCGTATCAAACTCATCCTTGTTCAGATACTTCGGCAGTGAGCCGATGACATCTGCCAGACCTCCCGTTTTGATAAACGGAACTCCTTCAGATGCAATAAACAGAATCTTTTTCATAATTACCTCCGAATTTCCTGCTTCTTTTCGTCAGCAAGCTTTTTTATCTCATCTGCGCTGTTTAAAACGTTCTGCGTGATTTCGGCACCACCCAGAAGACGCGCAAGTTCATTTCTGATTTCTTTTTCGTCCAGCTGTCGGATAGAGGTATGTGTCCTGCCGTCCGCAACCGTCTTGTTTATTTCATAATGATTATCAGCCATTGATGCAATCTGCGGTAAATGCGTGATACAGATCACCTGTCGGTCCGTGGCAATTCTGCAGAGCTTCTCTGATACCTTCTGCGCCGTTCTGCCGCTGATTCCGGCATCAATCTCATCAAAAAGCAGCGTGCCTATTCCATCCCTGTCTGCCATGACGGATTTGATTCCGAGCATTACTCTTGAAAGCTCACCGCCCGAGGCTACCTCGGATATGGGCTTCGGCTTCTCACCCGGATTCAGTGAAATCATAAACATACACTCATCAAAACCGTCCGAATGAACATCACCGCTCTCAGAAATATCTATTCTGAATTCCACCTGGTTGAAATTAAGCTCAAGAAGGGCTTCCGTTATCATCCGTCCAAGCTTTTCAGCATTCTCATGTCTTTTTTTCGACAAAATTTTACACTTTGCCGTCAAATCCGAATATACCTTCATGATGCTGCTTTGTAAACGTTCACGGTAATTCTCGTAATCATTCAACTTCTCAAGCTCGCTTTTTGCGTCATCAAGATAATCGTTGATTTCTTTTGGCGTCTGCCCGTATTTGCTTTTCAGTCTCGATATGGTATCAAGTCTTTCTTCCGTCTCTGTAAGCTCTTCACGGTCATCCGGGATATTCTCGAGATATGAATCAATATCCCTGATACTGTCGCTTACACAGCTCTCGATGTCGCTCAGCTCACTGTAAACAGCCGAAAGCGTTTCATCCAGGTCCGCAATTCTTCCGAGTGCTCTGACCGCCGCGGAAATACAGTCACCCGCCTGTCCGTCTCCCTCAAGCAAAGACTTTGCGTTTCCGAGGTTTTCGGCAATAATCATCGAATTCGCAAGCAGTCTGTGGCGCTGCTTCAGTTCTTCTTCCTCGTTTTCCTCTATTGCCGCAGCTTCAATCTCGTTGATTTCATATTCCAGCAGCTCAATCTGACGCTTTCTGGCAGCCGCATCATCTATGGCCGCATCCGCCTCGTTTTTAAGCTTTTTATATACACCGTAGGCTTCCTTAACTTCATCAATCAGTTTCTTCTCATCCTGCCCGCCGAAGCTGTCAACAATATCCATCTGACGTGATGAACTGTTCAGCGTCTGATGCTCATTTTGCCCGTATATATTAACCAGACATGCTCCAAGCTCTTTCACAAAGGCAGAGCTCACCGTCTCCCCGTTCACCCGGACAACATTCCTGCCGTTCTGCATCAGCTTTCTTGAAATGACCACTTCGTCATCAAAGCTGATTCCCTGTTCCTCCAGAAGCTGCCTTGCCTCATCGGATACATCCGTAAAGGTAAGCTCACTCAGCGCATACTCGGCATCCTCACGCACTATGTCCTTTGCAGTCCGAGCTCCCAGTGCCATATTCAGTGCCCCCAGAAGCAAAGACTTGCCTGCGCCGGTCTCACCGGTAAAAATATTCAGGTTATCCGAGAAGTCAATATCGGCTTCATCAATTATAGCAAAATTTTTTACATGTAGATTTAAAAGCATTCTTCCCCCTTACTTTCTCTCACCATCATATTTTACCATACCATGACCTTCGATTCAAGAATTATCTTGCCTCATAACATCCTGTTCATATATTATCCTGTAAACTGTTATTATCCGACTATGTAGACCGGACAAAACTTACATCCCGTGACATACGCCACTCGATAACGTTTGCTCGAGTCTGACTGCACAGCAGGCAGGCTTATGAATGGGTTTTGAACAGACTGTGAATAACAACTGTATTATTCACCTTCTTCGACTGTTACAGGTTCGGAAGAAGCCCCGTGAACATCGGTCCACCCGTCTGCACGCCTCAGTATCTGTCTGAGTGCGATAAACGCTACTGCGGCAAGAATGACCTCCGCTACAAGCTGCGCATACGCGAGTCCGTACATTGGAAACAGTCTGTCCAGAACAAGAAGTGCCGGAATTTCAAGAACAACCTTCCTCATTACGACAAAAATAAACGATCGCCCGCCCATACCGCAGGCCTGGAATACACCGACAGCCAGAAAATCAAGTGCCAGAAACGGCTGTGCCAGGATCAAACCTCTCATAAATTCCGTTCCGTATTCAACCGTAAGCGGATTATCAATAAAGGCAGCGCTGATCTGCGATGAAAATATGTAAAAAAGTACTGTTGCTCCGAACATAAATCCGGCCGAAACCTTCGTGGTATACAGAATAGCCTGCTTCATTCTTTTGCCGTTTTTTGCCGAAAAGTTATAACCGATAAGCGGCAGAACGCCCTGTCCCAGTCCCATGGAAATATACATCGGAATCATTGTCGTTTTGTGAGCTATTCCTATCGCCGCCACAGCTTCATTACTGTAGACCGACATCATGTTGTTGAGGACAGTCATTCCCGTTACATTCAGGAGATTCTGGATTGAGGCGGGAATTCCCACATAACATACATTCTTTACAATATTTCTGTTTGGTTTAAAATCCGAAAGCTTTATCGAAACATATGTCTTCCCGCGCTTTACCGCAATATATACAAAGAAATATACGCAGGCAACGCAGTTTGATATCATCGTGGCAAGACCGGCTCCGGATGCTCCCATTCCCAGTCCAAAGTCAAGGATAAAAAACGGGTCGAGGACAATATTCAGCAGACATCCGCTCATAACACCGATACTTGCATGCAGCGCGTAGCCCTCCGCCCTGACCAGATTTGACATGACAACGTTCAGCATAGACGGAACCGCTCCTATTGTAACCGTCCAAAACAGGTATTTTGATGTCGTAGAGAGACTCTCCCCTGCTGCCCCGAGTATTTTCAGCAGCTGATTTTCAAACAATCCACAGCAGGCAGAATAAAGCAGACCTGCAACAATCGTGCAATAAAAACCGAATGCCGCCGTCTTTTTTACGGTATCATAATCCCTGACGCCAAGTGCTCTGCTCACCATGCTTGAACACCCGGTTCCGAAAAGATTCGTCACCGCATTGAATGAAAGAATAACCGGCGCCGCAAGAGTAACCGCGGCATTCTCTATCGGGTCATTTAACTGTCCGACAAAATATGTATCTGCCAGATTATAAAGAATCATTATCAGGCATCCGATAACAGTAGGAATTCCAAGCCTTATTACTGCCTTCGGAATCGGCATCTGTTCGAACAGATAAACCTTTTCTTCGTTTGATTTAGTTATTTTTTTTCCCTTTTATTCAGAATTCCCGCCCCTCACGCCGCGGCAATTTATTGGTTACTATTCACTGTTCGGTACGGAGGTTATCCCCCAACGCCGAACAAAGCTTATACCCACCTTCAGGATGCAACGGGTATTTTTCAGCCTTTTTCAAGACTCGCAACCGCTTCGCTTGTTGCTCGTTAAAAGCAGGCTGCTTCGCAGCTGTCAGGTACGGGGATTGTACCCCGCACCTGACAAAGCTTGTACCCACCGCCTAAAGGCAGTGGGTTATCTTTCTGCTTTTATATAAGTCCTGTCGTTACTCGTTCCAGTTATGATATACGTTCTGAACATCATCATCCTCATCCAGGAGGTCAAGTGTTCTGTTTATCATCTTGATATCATTCTCATCTGTCAGATCGACATATGTCTGGGGAATCATGGTCACATCAGCCTCAATCATGGGAACCTTTGCATTTTCAAGTGCTTCACGAACCTTTGAGAAATCATCGGGAGCTGTAATAACCTCGTAGCTGTCCTCCTCATCGGAGAAATCCTCTGCTCCTGCATCAAGAGCAAGCATCATAAGCTCATCGGGATCCATCTCGCATTCCTCTTTGTCGATGATAATCTGGCCTTTCTTATCAAACATATATGATACACAGCCCTGCATACCTACATTTCCGTTACCCTTTGTAAATGCATTACGTACATTTGCTGCGGTACGGTTCTTGTTGTCTGTAAGAGCTTCAACGATAATAGCTGTTCCGCTGGGACCGTAACCCTCATAGGTAACCACTTCAAAGTTTACGGCATTCAGGTTACCGGCTGCCTTCTTGATGCTTCTGTCAATTGTATCATTGGGCATATTGTTGGCCTTTGCCTTTGCAACAACGTCCTTAAGCTTGCTGTTGTTGTTGGGATCGGGGCCGCCTTCCTTAACCGCTACCGCAATTTCTCTTCCGAGAATTGTAAATATCTTTCCTTTAGCTGCATCGTTCTTTTCTTTCTTGTGCTTAATGTTAGCAAATTTTGAATGACCTGACATAAAAAACTCCGTTCCGCGGCCTGTCGTGCCGCAATTAATTTATCGACCGTTAAGCCGATTATTTGTACTTTTCCCGCTACCGTTCACAGTCGTGCGATAATGAACAGCAGCCACCTGTTATCATAACACCAATTCACTCTTTTTGCAACCTTGGTATCAGTTTTTCGTCATAAATCGTATTCTGGCAGCCACATTTTCAATGTCAGCGTCCCTGCTCAACGCACAGAATACGGTGTCATCTCCGGCTATACAGCCGGCTATTCCCTCTATCGTAATCGAATCAAGCGCGGCTCCGACACCCATCGCCATGCCTGCAATAGTCTTTACCACAATCATGTTCTGCGCTACCACAACATCTATGATTCCGTCCTTTATTACCCGTCCGAGCCTTCCGTTTATTCCGTCACCGGACATGTCATAAACATATCTTTGGGATTTTTCTTTTCCGGCACACTTTGTGAGCTTCAACGCCCTGATATCTCTTGAAACCGTGGCCTGCGTCACATCAAAGCCGGATTTTCTGAGGTATTCCATCAGTTCATCCTGTGTCTCTATTTCATAGCTTTCAACCAGCTCAATAATTTTACACTGTCTGACATTTTTCATGGATTCACTCCTTTCCGGCGTTACTGCTCACGGTCTGTCCAAAGTCTGTTCATAAGCCCTTCCTGTCACGCAGTCAGCCGATGCTTCGCAGCTTCCGGTTTTCACACTATCTTTTCAGTTTTGAATGAAGCACGCCGAAATAGCTGTTTTCGGAAAATCTGATAAGTCTGGTAACGCCTTCCGCCCTAATGACTCTGATATAATCACCCGTGTTCAGACGAACCGCCGTTTGTCCGTCAATTGTGGCAAAGGACTCAACCGACTGTGATTTTCTTCGTTCCCCGATAACAATCTTTATCTCATCCCGTCCGGATACAATAATGCTCCTGTTATAAAGAGTATGCGGACATATCGGAGTAAAGCACATAAGCTCTGATTCGGGCACTATGATAGGTCCTCCCGCCGACAGATTATATCCTGTCGATCCGGTCGGCGTGGCTACCAGACATCCGTCACCCGAATAGCTTCCGACAAGCTCATCATTGATATACACGTCCGTGCATATCATACGTGACAAACCGCTTCGGGTAATGGTCACATCATTGAGCGCCGTATAATTCCGTTCCGTCCCTTCTGTAAATACCGATACAGACAGAAGCATTCTGTTCTCAATTCTGTAGTCATCCTCAAAAAGCCTGTCGATGGCTTCATATATTTTATTTTTTTCAACAACCGACAAAAAACCAAGCGTTCCCAGATTAATACCGACAATAGGTATGCTGACGTCCCCAAGGCTTTTTGACGCTTCAATAATGGTACCGTCCCCGCCAAGTACAAGCAGACACTCGCAATTTGCGGGAATCTCCGAATTGTTGAAGCAAAAAGAAGTCAGCTCAGCGTTATCCTCAGCCGTTCCGTCATCCGCTTCATTATCCGTTTGCAGGGGAATATCCTTCAATCTGATGCAGTCTCCGCCCTTTGACGCGATATAATCAACTATTCCGTCGGTAACTTTACCGTCTGTATCCTTGCTGCGGTTTGTGAATATACTGAAATGATGCATTTTTCTCCCCTGTCACAACTCACGATGAGATGATTCCACAAGCCTTGTGATGAAACATTCATCAGTTAATCTGTTCTCACCGGCACCGTCCGAATTTTCCGCCAGTATCAGATACTCTATATTTCCGTCGGTACCTCTGATAGGCGAATAATCCATCCAGCGCAGGGTAAATCCCTTCTCTTCAAAACCCTTCGAGACATTCGTAAGAACACTTCTGTGAACACCGGGATTTTTAACGATTCCGCCCTTCCCGATGTTTTCCCGTCCGGCCTCAAACTGCGGTTTGACCAGGCAGGCAATCAGCGCTTTATCCTTCATTATCCCCCTAATGGCATCAAGAAGCTTCAGCACCGATATAAATGAAACATCCACGGAAACAAAATCTACCTTTTCCCCGATGCTCTCCGGCACGAGATAACGCATATTTGTGTTTTCCATGGAAATAACACGTTCATCTGTTAATAATTTTTGATCAAGCTGCTTTGTTCCGACATCCACGGCATAGACCTTAGATGCCCCATTCTGCAGCATACAGTCGGTAAAGCCTCCTGTGGATGCACCGACATCCATGCATACAAAACCGTCCAGACTGAGGTTGTTGCTCTCAATTATTTTTTCGAGCTTATACCCTCCCCGGCTTACGTATCTGAAGCTTTCACCCTTTATTTCAATCTGTACCTCTTCGTCAAACATGGCACCCGGCTTCTCAATGCAGACACCGCCGGCAAAAACCTTGCCTTCTTTAATCAGTGTCCTTCCCTTTTCCCTGGAAGCCACCATGCCACGTTTAACTAAAAGCACATCAAGTCTGATATTATCCGACATATTATTTAAGCATACTCTCGAGTGAACCGGCTACCGCTGCAACACAGGCATCAATTCCCGCAGGATTTTTTCCTCCCGCCTGAGCCATGTTGGGACGTCCTCCGCCGCCTCCGCCTACGATTCCGGCAATCGACTTGATAAGGTTTCCCGCATGTGCGCCCTTTGCAATGGCATCATCCGTAGCCTTTGCCACAAGATTTACCTTGCCGTCGGTCTCAGATACGAGTACTGCTACACCGCCGCCCATTTTATCACAGAGTGAATCAGCCAGATCTCTGAGTCCGTTCATATCCACGCCCGCAACCTTTGCTGCCAGCAGCTTAACTCCCTTGACGTCGCAAACCGAATTCATTACGTCTCCGAGTGCGTCCTTTGCTGCCTTAGCCTTGAGCGATTCGATTTCAGACTGCATTGCCTTGATATCGGCCTGCATATGATTTATCTTTTCAACAAGACCTGCGGGCTTTGTCTTTGCCGCATTTGCAGCGTCGTTAAGCGTTGCCTCAAGGTTCTTGTAATATGCTATAACATTTGCTCCCGTCAGTGCCTCGATTCGACGAACACCCGCAGCAACACCGGACTCGGAAACAATCTTAAAGTTCGCAATTTCTCCGGTATGCTTTACATGAGTACCGCCGCAGAATTCCTTTGAGTAATCACCCATGCATACAACGCGTACCGAATCGCCGTACTTTTCACCGAAAAGAGCCATTGCTCCGGTCTTCTTTGCTTCCTCGATACCCATGACATTGGTGATAACGTCAGAGTCATCGGCAATAAATTCATTGACGATATCTTCAACCTTTGCTATCTCCTCCGGAGTCATAGCCTGACCGTAGGAAAAGTCAAAACGTGTACGTGAAGCGTCCTGATATGAACCCTGCTGGTGAACATCACCGCCGAGTACACGCTGAAGTGCAGCCTGAAGTAGATGTGTAGCCGAATGGTTCTTTGATGTACTGCTTCTGTTGATAACATCAACCTTCAACTCCGCAGTCTCACCCAAAGAAATACTGCCCTTTGTAACCTTTCCGATATGTCCGATACGTCCGCCCGCAATCTTTATGGTCTCCTCAACCTCAAAGCATCCGCCTGCGGTCGTAATAATACCGAAGTCGCCCTTCTGACCACCCATTGTTGCATAGAAAGGAGTCTTTTCAACGATAACGGTACCTCTGTCGCCCTCTGCGAGTCTGTCCGTAAGCTCCTCCTCACCGGCAAGAGCGGTAATTTTCGACGAACCTGTCAGTGAATCATAGCCGACAAATTCAGAAACAATCTTTTCGTCAAGGCTGTCGTAAACAGAATCCGAAGTTACCTTCTGAGCGAAGCTCTTTCCCTCACGTGCCTTCTGCTTCTGCTCCTCCATAGCCTCATTAAAACCGTTGTCATCAACGGTCATACCCTCTTCCTCGGCCATTTCAACGGTAAGTTCAATGGGGAATCCGAATGTATCGTAAAGATAGAAGGCTTCCTTTCCGTTAATAACCTTTGCGCCTTCCTCCTTTTTCTGATCCAGAATCTTTCTGAATTCCTTCATGCCGTTCTCAAGAGTGCTCTCAAAACGATCAATTTCCTTTTTCAGCTCCTTCATTACAAACTCACGGTTCTTCACGAGATTTGCAAAGCTCTCACTGTATACCTCGTCAATGTAAATTGATGCGCACTTAATCAGATTCTCGGTTTTAAGCCCAAGTGCACGTCCGTGTCTTACGGCACGACGGATAAGTCTTCTCAGTACATAGCCTGCTCCCGCATTTGACGGTGTAAGCTTCGCCTCATCACCGATGAGCATGACGCTTGTACGGATATGGTCAGCAAGAATACGCATCGAACGCGTAAGCTTTGCATCCTCTTCATATTTGTATCCGCTTGCCTGTTCAATATAAGCAATAACAGGAGCATGAAGATCGGTTTTATATACATCATCGGTTCCGTTCAGGAATGCAAGATTTCGCTCAAGTCCCCATCCGGTATCGACATTCTTCTTTGAAAGAGGTGTCAGTGTGCCGTCCTGATGCTTTTCATACTGCATAAATACGTCGTTTCCGAGCTCTGTGTACTTTCCGCAGTGACATCCGGGGCCGCAGTTCGGTCCGCAGGGAGGAACATCGGCCACATAGAACATCTCGCTGTCGGGTCCGCAGGGTCCGAATTCAAGTCCCCACCAGTTGTCCTCAGCGGGAAGATAAAAAATATTTTCCTTCTTAAAGCCTGCTTCAACACGATAACCTGCACCTTCTTCATCTCGGGGTGCATTTTCATCTCCCGCAAATACCGTAGCTGCAAGATGATCTGCATCAAAGCCGAATACCTGTGTCAGAAGTTCAAAGCTCCACTTACAACGCTCTTTTTTGAAATAATCTCCGAGTGACCAGCTGCCCATCATCTCGAAAAAGGTTCCGTGACTCTTATCGCCTACGGAATCTATATCATTTGTTCGTACGCAGCCCTGGACATTCATAAGTCTTGTTCCCATGGGATGCTTCTTACCGAGAAGATAAGGCATCAGTGGCTGCATTCCCGCCACATTAAACAAAACACCGGTAGAACCGTCCGAAACAAGCGATACAGCTCCGCAATCCACATGGCCTCTCTCAATGTAGAATTTTTTCCATGCATTACGCAATTCATTTGATGTAATCTTTTTCATTTCAGTCTCCAAAATATATGTAACTTTTTATTCGTTTATCAGCACCTGCCGATTATTCGAGAGTCTTGAGGCAAGCCTCAATTCTGTCCATACCTTTCTCAATAAGTGCCATCGAAGTAGCATAGCTCAGACGGATATGTGTCTCAAATCCAAAATCGGGACAAGGAATAACCGCTACATTGAAGTCATTGAGCAAAATGTCGGCAAGTCCGAATACATCACCGATGACCGCTCCCTTATATTTCTTTGAGAATGTGCCGCTGACATCAATAAAGTCATAGAACGCACCCTGAGGCTTGATGATTGAAACATGAGGCATTTTACTGATGCGCTCGTACATATAGTCACATCTCTTTGCGAACTCCTGTCTCATTGTCTCAACGGTATCCTGAGGTCCTGTAAGTGCCTCAAGCGCTGCCTTCTGTGCAATTGAGTTGGGGTTCGATGTCTGATGGCTCTGAATGCTTGACATAGCCTTTGCAATTTCAGAAGCCGAACCGGTATAACCGATTCTCCAGCCTGTCATGGCATAGCTCTTTGCCATACCGTTACATGTGATTGTTCTCTTGTAAATCTCGTCATTAAGTGATGCGATGCTGACTACCTCGTCACCCGAATATACAAGGTTCTCATAGATTTCATCGGAAATAACATAAATATCCTTCTCTACGATAACCTTTGCAATAGCCTCTATCTCGCTTCTTGTATAAATCATACCCGTAGGATTGCTCGGAGAATTAAGTACAAAAATCTTTGTCTTTTCGGTGCATGCCGCAGCAAGCTGCTCGGGAGTAATCTTGTAATTGTTTTCCTTCGTTGTCTTTACAAATACGGGAACGCCGCCCGCAAGCTTTGTCATTTCAGGATAGCTGAGCCAGTAAGGAGCGGGAATGATTACCTCGTCTCCCGGATTTAAAAGTGCCTCAAAGATGTTTGTCAGGGCGTGCTTTCCTCCGTTGCTTACAACAATCTGTGACGGCTCATAATGAATTTTATTTACCTTCTCAAATTTATCGGCAATGGCTTTCTTCAATTCGATAATACCTGAAGCCGCGGTGTATTTTGTGAATCCGTTGTCAATAGCAGCCTTCGCTGCATCACAGATATTCTTGGGTGTGGGGAAATCGGGCTCTCCCGCGCCGAAACTTACCACATCAATTCCTAATGCTTTCATCTGCTTTGCCTTGTCACTTATTGCAAGTGTGGATGAGGGCTTTACATCCAATGCTCTCCTTGATAAACCTGTTGCCATAATCATCTCTCCTTTATATTTTTATATTGAGGTCCGAAAGACCTCAGATACTTCATATCATTCCTTATCTTTCTTGCTGACAATCACTCCGCCGGTCTTGAAGATTGATTTGGCGGGGATATATCCTCTGACCATTGAAAGAGGATATACATTTGTATTCTTTCCGATAACCGTACCGGGATTAAGCACGCTGTTGCAGCCGACTTCAACATTATCGGCAAGCATTGCGCCGAACTTTCTGAGTCCCGTCTCTACCTTTGTGCCGCGATAGTTAACCGTAACAAGCGAGTTCTTCTCCTGCTTTACGTTTGAAGTAACCGCGCCTGCACCCATGTGTGACCTGAATCCCAAAATCGAATCACCGACATAGTTGTAATGGGGCACCTGAACCATATTGAAAAGAATTACGTTTTTAAGCTCGGTCGAATTACCGACTACAGCGCCTTCACCGACAACAGCCTTTCCTCTGATAAACGCGCACTGTCTGATTTCAGCATTTTTCCCGATAATGCAGGGCCCGGAAATGCTGGCCGTGGGAGCAATCTTCGCTGACTTCGCAATCCAGATATCCTCTCCCTTTTTATCATACTCGGCAGGGTCAAGTGTGGCACCGAGCTTTAAAATAAAGTCTCCGATGCACGGAAGAACCTCCCAGGGATATGTCTTGCCTTCAAAGACCTCAGCGGCAATAGTATTGGTGAGATCGTACATCTCACTGATTTTCATCTCGTCCATAATATATCTTCCTTCTGCTTTTTATGATTACTGTTCACGGTCTGTATACAGCTCATTCATAAGTCCTGCCGGCTGCGCAGTTCAGTCGCCGTTTCACGGCTTATGTCTTCTCAGGCCAGTTCCTTAATGGCTGCACCGACCTTTTCATACAGCTCGTCAGCCTCTTTCATTGTGCTTCCCTTTATTCCGTAATAGAACTTGATCTTCGGCTCTGTTCCCGAAGGTCTGACGCAGCACCACTGATCATTTTCAAGTGTATAGTAAAGAACATTTGACTCCGGAAGGTCTGTGGTTCCGGCCTCGCCCGTTACATAATCAACTGTTCTGTGAAGCTTGTAGTCTCTGGCTTCAAGCACCTTAAAGCCTCCGATTTCCTTAAGAGGGCATGCACGCAGACCGTCAATGATGCCTGCTATTTTTTCAGCTCCGTCCGCTCCCTTCATGGTGATTGACACAGCGCCCTCGCGATAATATCCGTACTCCTCGTACATTTCGAGCATTCTGTCCCAAAGGCTCTTTCCCTGAAGCTTGTTGTATGCCGCAGCTTCACAAAGTCCCATCACGGCTGCACATGCGTCCTTGTCTCTTGCATGTGTTCCGATCAGGCAGCCGTATGACTCCTCGTAACCGAACATATAGCTGTAATCCTTTACGCCCTGCTCAAACAGCTTTATCTGCTCACCGATATATTTAAAGCCGGTAAGCGTCTCTATCAGCTTCATATTATACTTTTTGGCAACCACATCGCACATATTTGAAGTAACGATAGTCTTTACAACAGCGCCGTTTTCCGGAAGAAGTCCAAGCTCCTTACGGGCCGAGAGCTGGTAATCGCAAAGCAGCGTACCGCTCATATTTCCGGTAAATGCCATGTACTTACCAGTCTTCGAATCCTTCGCATATACACCGAGTCTGTCGGCATCGGGATCGGTAGCCAGAATCAGATCTGCGTTCACCTTTTCCGCAAGCTCAAGTGCGAGCTTGAATACAGCGGGATCCTCGGGATTCGGATAACCGACCGTGCTGAAATTGCCATCCGGAAGCTCCTGTTCGGGAACAACGTAAACCTTTTTAAAGCCAAGCTCAGACAGAACTCTTCTGACAGGCAGATTGCCCGTTCCGTGAAGAGGCGTATAAACTATGGTAATATCGTCTGCGGCTTTCTTTATCACGTCGGGACGAAGCGCAAGCTTCATAAGTGTTGCATTGTATTTATCATCGATTTCTTTACCGATGGTGTTGTAAAGTCCCGCTTTTTCCGCAGCCTCAAGGCTCATGGTTTTGAGTGCGGAATAGTCGGAAAGCGAATTGACCTCATTAATAATCTGAGAATCTCTGGGTGCGGTAATCTGTGCACCGTCCTCCCAGTAAACCTTGTATCCGTTATATTCGGGCGGATTGTGGCTGGCCGTAACCACTATTCCGGCAATACAGCCGAGCTCTCTGAGCGCAAACGAAAGCTCCGGAGTAGGTCTCAGGGAATCAAATCTGTAGGTTTTGATTCCGTTGGCATTCAGTGTCAGCGCTGCCTCACGGCTGAACTCTATTGACATGTTTCTTGAATCATATGCTATGGCAACACCCTTGTTCTGTCCGCCTGCGGCAATGATAACATTGGCCAGACCCTGTGAAGCCTTACGTACCGTATAAATGTTCATTCTGTTTGTTCCCGCACCGATGACACCCCTGAGTCCTCCGGTACCGAACTCCAGACTTTTATAAAATCTGTCCTTTATCTCTTCCCCGTTACCTTCAATAGCTTTAAGCTCTGCCTTCGTTTCGGCGTCAAACGCATCGTTCGTGCACCAGAGCTCGTACTCCTTCATATAATCCATAACAAACCTCCTCACGGTTTACCTTTTTTCAAGGCAATGATTAAGGTCATATTACAACATTTCTCGTAATATTTCAACAAAAAAGTTTTTCAAGAATTACTGTTCACAGACCCATTACTATTCACTTCTCGGCTAAAAACCTTCATAAAGCGCGCCACAAAATCAGCAGTGAACAGTAACGCTGTCATAAGCACAAGAAAGCATGTCGCTTGCGACATGCTGCGCCGCTTTTGCGTCGCGTCAGCGACAAATTACCGCTGCAAAAGCGCGCGCAACCTCGCGGAGCGTTTTTTACTTTATAGGATGCAATTTCCTATAAAGTAAGAAAGCCCCGTGCGGTCTTTGGGGACGCACAGGGCAGCATAAGTCCGATTTACTTTTATTTTGCTTCTTCAACACATACATAAAGAGTCGCATAATGGCAGTCCTGAATAACAACCGGAATCGCGATTGCGGGAATATCCGACTGCAGCTTCAGTCCCTTGCCATGCAGAAGCATAGGGGGTGTGATATCAAAAATAATATTCTGTGTTGAAAAAATCGTGGCCGTGTTTCCGAGGATCATGTTTCCAAGCTCACCTAAAGCGGAACATGCCATTTCATCCAGCTCATTGACGGGCATGCCCATCATCATAACACTGGCAACAGCCTTCGCGCGGTCATCGGCGAACGCAATGAAAACCTGTCCGCGCATACCGCCGGTAACACCAACCTGAATTAAAAATGTATCTACAGGAAAAGTCAAGTCTGAAATAGAAACCTTTCCCGGTCTTCCTCCCGGCAGCCCCAGCATTTCAAACACTGTAACCGTAGCCTTAAGGAACGGGTTAACGTACTTTATATCTACAGCCATACACATCTCCGAATAATCAAATATTGATAATGTCACAGGCATCCGAAAATCTGCAAATCTTCATCCTTCAATCCGCAGCAAAAATGCTATGTAACATCTCAATAATAATTTAACACATTTTTAGAAAATTAACAAGTAAATAATATAATTTTTTTCAATTTTGCCTTAAGTTACTATTCAGCGCATAGCCAAATGATAATTGCTGCCGGCTTGCCTGTAAAGTAATTGTCATATCGGCTACGTGGTGAGTGTTTTTGAACGACGTCGAATAGTAACATCCGAAACCACCGATACCGTTCCGCGCTACCTTGTCGTCAGATACACCAGTGTAACAATCAGTCCCGTCAGCAGTAATATCATACTGAATGATATACTTGCCGACACTATACGCAGGGTATTGTCCGAACGTGAAAAATGTTCGGCGGCCTTTGCTCTGCCGGGATGAGCTTTGTTTTCTTCAAGCTCGTTGAGCATTTTCCGGTTCACTATGTCGGCAAACGATGTAAACAGCCCGGCCAGTAACCTTCCAAGCCAGGTGCCGACAGTCAGAACCGCCTTCCAGAATGCCTTTGCCAGCGCAATCATCGCTTTAAACAGACCGATAAAAATCGCAGGAAGAACAGTGAGTAAAACAGGTCTGTATACGAGATTTTCAAGATCGAGCTTCACGGGCCATCTGTCAACATATACTCTCTCACCCTTTTTGCCTGTCATCAGGCAGGTCCTGATAAACAGATATACAACCGCGCCGATTGCAAGTGATATACCGAAGCCCTTCAGATTCTCAAGGGAGAATATCTCAATTCCTTCAATAGCCTCTGCGTGCGTAAAATCGCTCATAAGTACACTGAGCTTATCAATGTAAATTGACGGCAGTACACCGCATACCACTATTATCATTGACGGAATCAGCATTGCATAATATGAGGTATCCCTGATGGGTTCTGTTTCAGTCTGATTTACAGGTTTTTCGATAAACAGCGCCACAAAAAGCTTTATCATGTAGCCTATTGTCATGCCTCCGCTGATGAGGAATATCCATTCAACCGCCTTCATTACAACAGCTTCCGTTCCGACGGTACCTGCCAGATACTCTACGATTCCTTCATGAATAAGCGTTTTGCTGATATATCCCGAAAAAAGCGGTACACCCATAATACCGAGAGCTCCGATTCCGAAGCATATCATAAGCAGCCACTTTCCTCTGCCGAAGCCGCGAATCTCGTTCAGATTAAGCTTGTGCAGCTTCATATAAACGGCACCTGCGCACATGAACAGTACAAGCTTAAACAGCGAGTGATTCACCATATACAAAACGGTTCCGCCGGCTGCCAGACTGTTCTCGGCATTAAGATACACAGAGAAAGCACATCCGGTAAGAATAAATCCTATCTGTGACATTGAAGAGCATGCCAGTGTGCGTTTTAAATCGATTGAAAATACTGCAAGAACAGCACCCGTAAACATGGTAATTACTCCGAGAATCAGGATAACGGTTCCCCATGCCCTGTCTCCTCGGAATACCTCAAAGCAGAGAACAAGCACACCATAAATTCCCGACTTTGTCAGAATACCCGAAAGCAGAGCACTTGCCGGAGCAGGTGCCACGGGATGTGCCTTGGGAAGCCAGATATGAAGAGGGAACATTCCTGCTTTTGCGCCAAAACCGAATAAAATAAGTCCGCCCGCAGTGTATATATAAGCCTTTTCCGCAGGTGTTCCGAGTGCAATGTACTGTCTTGCGGCAGAATAAAGGCTGTCAATCTCCAGTGTTCCGAGTCTGTTAAACAGCATCAGAATTCCCATCAGCATCACAAGTCCGCCGATAACCGCCACTGCCAGATACGTTCCCGCCGCTCTCATTGCCCGGGGATTATCTTCATGCGCTACCCATGTATAGGAGGTAAGCGACATTATCTCAAAGAAAATAAATGCGGTATAAAGGTCCTTTGACAGGAAAACGCCTACCGTAGCACCGAGTGTCAGCAGATAAAAGAAATAATATCTGTTCCTGTTCCTGTAATGTTCAAAATATTCGAGAGAGAAAATAGCGGTCATAAGCCACATCAGAAGCGCCACAACCACATAAACCCTTCTGAAGCCGCCGAACTGGAAGCCGATTCCAAGTCCGCAGATATCTTCAATATCAAGAAGAATTCCGTTATTTTTAGAGTTCATAATGCAGGCCATAAACAGTAAAAATTCTATTATTATGACACCGCACACAAACAAATCTCTCAGTTTTTTTCTGTCACCAGCCGATGTACTGTCCGCTTTCACCCATCCGGTCAGATAGCATATAAGAGCACCGATAAAGGGCCAGAGCACAAGGCTCAGAATTAAAACATTTCCGGTCATAGCTTCCCCGATTTTCGCCTTCCGGTTTGGATTAGCCTTCGTTACCACATCGGAAGGCTACCGGACAACGCTTGTTTTTCATGTTTTTGACGTCATAAAGTCCATTAATTTTTCTTACAAGCAAGCTTGACGAAAAACAACGTACTTTTTACGCTTGTATCATCTTTTAAAGCTTAGTTACCGCCTGAATCATTTCAAACAGCGGTGACCAGTATACTCCAAGGATAATAATTGCCACAGCTGCACACATAATTGTCAGATGCATCATCGGAGCTTTTTTAAATCCTATTATCTCCTCTTCAGCACTGCTCACTGATTCGGGACCGAAATCTGCGTTTCCGGTTTTCAAATTCTGAATTCCCGCTTCGCCGACTTCACTGTCCGAGGCTTTACTGTTTCTTTTTCCCGCTGCTTTATTTTTATCGCGTCCCGACGTTCTTCCCGTTTCATGTCCTGCGGCTTTCGCAATTCTGATTTCGGGAAAGAATGCCCGGATAATTATCGAAAACATGTATATAAGAGTAAACAGTGCAGACAGCAGAAGCACGCAAAGCCCCGCAATGCTCATAACATTTCCGTCCGAAACCGCAGCCACGCCTATGTTCCATTTACCGTGGAAGCATGCAAACATGGGAATTCCCACAAGTGAAAGCGAAGATATTGTAAAGCACGCAAACGTAAGCTTCATTCTTCTGCCGATTCCGTCAAGCTCATACACATAATTTTTCTTTGCCTTCTCCATGACAATTCCCGCACAGTAGAAGGAGCATATTTTGGTAACAGAATGCATAATCATGTGGGTAAACGCAGCAATAATTCCCAGATCGCTCATTATGGTTGCCGCAAACAGTATATATGAAAGATTGCTGATGGTTGAATATGCCAGTCTGCGTTTAAAATGAGTCTCCTTTATTGCGAACGATGACCCGTACAGTATGGTTGCCATCGTCAGGAACATCACGGTATACTGTGCCCAGGTTCCCTTTAACAGGTCTGTTCCGAATACGAAGTATATAAGTCTGATACATGCAAAGGCTCCGGCATTTACAACCGCAACAGCATGAAGAAGTGCGGTAACCGGTGTCGGTGCAACCGCTGCCTTTATCAGCCACCTTGAGAAGGGAGCCATGGCAGCCTTGACGCTGAAGCCGCAGAATGCAAGTACAAACGCAGCCAGAATCATACCGCGCTCGCCCTCGGTGGCATACCTGATTATACCGCCCCACGTAAACTCAAGCCCGTTTCCGTATTTCATGGCAAATATTACTCCGATGAGTCCGAATGCCGCTCCACCTAGCGAATATGCCAGATATGTAACTCCCGCACGGATGGCTTCCTTTGTTTTGGTGTGCATCACAAGCGGGAAGGTCACAAGAGTAAGCATCTCATAGAACACATACATTGAAAGAAGATCGGCAGAAAATGCTATTCCGAGTACCACTCCGAAGGTCATGGTATAGAATGCAAAAAATATGTTTCTGCTCTTCTCTTCCATCATATACTCGTATGCGTATATCGAAGCAAACGGCCATAAAACCGATACTATTGAACCGAATATTCTTCCGCTTCTGTCAATTCTGAGTGTAAGTCCGTAATCCTTATAAAAACTGATGAGATCTACGGATTCGCCTTCCAGACCGTCCATGACAATCATGGCCAGCAGTGAATTAAATACAATAAATATGAAATTGATTATATTTCTGGGTTTGTCCTGTTTTAACGGGAAGCACAGCATCATGATTCCCATTATTACCGGAAAAAACACCGGCAAACAAATATAAAATGAAGGCATTCTATTCTCCATTCCGCCGCCTTCAGCCGACGGCACAACCAGTAATGATATCTCTGTTATTGTTCACAGTCCGTAAAAACACATTCATGAGCTCTGCGGCTCATTTATCCCGGGCATAAGCACCGGTTAATTCAGGCTGAATCAGTTCGGAAGCATCAGCGCCGCAGCAAGATACGGTTCAACAGCATCTGTTAAAATATTCGGGAACAAGCCGAAGAAAACCGTTGCAACCGTCAGAATGATCAACGGAACAAGCATCAGAGGTCCGGCCTCACATTTTTTACACAATGAATAATCATAATCATTTCCGGGGAAGAATCCCTTTATCGTAATCGGAAGCAGATAGCCTGCCGTCAGAAGCGCACTCACAAGCAGTATTGCCGGTCCGAGATAACTGAAGATTCCGAAGTCGTCTTCAAGTGCACCGAGACACAGATGCCACTTGCTGACAAAGCCGCTGAGCGGAGGTATACCTACAAGTCCCAGTGAACATATGGTAAAGCACCACATGGTTACGGGCATCTTCTTTCCGATTCCCTTCAGTTCGTCTACGGTTTTTATGCCCGTATGTACGATAATTGCTCCCGCTACGAGGAAAAGCGCATCCTTTATGACAGAGTGGAAAACCACATGAAGAATGCCGCCGGTAAATCCTTCACAGTTCAGCAGCGAAAGTCCGAAAAGAATGTACGATACCTGGCTGACCGTGGAATATGCAAACCTCTTCTTCATCAGCTTTTCATTATAAGCCATCATTGAACCCATGAATACCGTCAGAAGTGTCAGACTCATCCAGGCGTACTGCACCCAGGTCCCGCGAATCATATCACTTCCCAGGCTGAAAAATACCAGACGGATAATTACCACAACACCCGATTTTGTGATAAGTCCCGAAAGGACCGCACTCGCAGGTGAAGGAGCAACGGGATGTGCGGTAGGCAGCCAGTCCTGAAGAGGGTACAGACCCGCCTTACAGCCAAAGCCTACTATTGCCATAAATACGAATATCAGAAGAACATTTTTGTCTCCTTCGGTAAGTACAGAGCTTATTGAACCGCCCGGAGCAAAATCGCCTATGCTGCATTTTCCGTAAAGGAAGAAAATCGCTATCAGCGAAAGGAATGCTCCGCCGACAGAGTAGAACAGGTATTTCTTGCCGGCCGCTATCGCTTCCTTCGTCATTGAATGAAGCACAAGAGGAAGTGAAGTCAGAGTCATCAGCTCGTAAAACAGGTAAACCGTAACCAGGTTTGCCGACATGTATATTCCGTTCAGCACACCCATTACAATCAGGTAAAAGCCAAAAAACCTTTTTTCGTACTCCTCATGGCTCATATAATCAAACGCATAAACACCTACCAGCACCCACATGATGCTCATAAGTGTCGCAAAAATTCTGGTAATAAAATCCACACGAAGTGTAATAGCTACGTTTGATGTTATCTCCCACAGCTTCAGTTCGCCGTCACAGCCGTATGTCACAAGCAGAGTCGCTGCCAGTGAAGCAGCCAGAAGCAGGAATGAATAAATGTTTCTGGTTTTTCTGTTCTCAAATCCCCTGAAAATCAAAAGTATCAGTCCGCCCAATACCGGCAATAAGATTGGAATCAGTAAAGTAATCATTTTTTCTCCCTCGAATTTCCGTATTTATGAAAGCTGTATATCTCAGTCAATTTCTAAAGTAAAACTAATAATTTCTGTATTGTTACCGTCACTATTCACCGTCCGGTTAAAAACATTCATAAAGCAGGCCACAAAATCATTGGTTCATTCGTTTCCTAACGTGAACGGCTTTAATTCATGTATTCTGTCCAAAACGTACTCGTAAGCCTCTGCCCGTTGTGGCCGCTCGCTTACGAAAACATCTCAATACCCTTTTGAATGATATCGATAATTGCGGCAGAACCAAGTCCCAGAACAAAATTCAGTGCTACCAGAATAATTGAAGCTATCCTGAACCATGCTCCTCCGTGATATGTGTTCATGGCAATCGTGCCGGGTCCGTCACTTTCCTGCGCATTTCGCTCCCCCGCATCACTGTACAGAAGAACAACAACCCTCAGGAAGTACAGTACATTCAGAATCGTACTGATGCCGAGCGCCACAAGTGCCGCCCACTGCTTTATACCTCCGTCCATCGCCGCACTGCCGAGCATCAGCTTTGAAATAAAGCCTGCCAGTAAAGGGAAGCCTACAATTGAAAACGCAGCAAGTGCAAAGCATAATGATGAAAATTTATATCTGCGTCCCATGCCGCGGATATCGTCAACCGATTTCGTATGCGAACCCTCGGTAAACTCCGATGATGAAAGGAAAAGCAGCGCTTTACTCAGTCCGTGCGCAAAAATATGGAACACAGCGGCAACCATGCCTTCCTTCGAGCCTATTCCGATGCCCATGTAAATATAGCCGATCTGAGCGACCGACGAATACGCAATCATTCGTCTCAGACTCTTTTCCCTGATGGCCATTACCGAGCCCATTATCATGCCCGCAATTCCGAAAACAAATGCTATATTCATTACTCCGCTCTTTGTAATGACATCAAATCCGATTACACGGAAATAAATCTTTATAAGCAGGAATATGTAGCCCTTGGATACTACACTCGACAGCAGCATGCTTGATGCGACGTTTGACTGTCCGTAGGCTTCGGGAATCCAGAGATGAAACGGATACATACCCGACTTTATTCCAAGTCCCACCGTCATCAGTCCCACGATAACCGTCAGCTGCTTTGAATATGCGCCGCTCACGTTCATTACCGCAATGCTGTCCTGAATATTTGACATCAGCAGATGACCGGTAATCGTATAAAGCAGTGTAACTCCGATCAGGAAAAGTCCCGAACCCAGAAGGCTGATAACCATGTATCTGATAGCAGTTGCCACAGCCTTGCCCAGCTGTCTGACCATGATGAGTCCGCATCCGGCAATCGTATTTATCTCAATAAAAACATACGCCGTAAACAAATCGTTTGTATAGCACATCGCAAGCAGTGAACTTGTCATCAGACATGTCAGGATGTAAAACAGATTCTGTTTCTTTCCTTCCACATCCTCAGAAACCGCCCTGTCGCCTCCAAGAACGGCCATCAGTGCAATAATGCTCACAAACAGGGCAAAAATGGCTTCAAAACAGCCACCGCGAATTTCATTGCCCCATGGTGCGGGAAAATGTCCCATGTAATACACATAACTCAAATCGTTGCTGAAGGTGTACCACAAAAGCACCGCCGACAGTACAACCACCGCAGCCAGAACTGTTCTGACCAGGTATTTTGAAGCCTTCTTCCCAAGTATTGATGAAAGAATCGCCGAAAACATGCAAAGCATTATTGAGAAGAAAGGAAAATTCTTAATGAAGTCCACGTTACCCCTCCTTCTTCGCCATCATGAGATTATAGTCGAGATCAAGGGTATGGTATTTTTTATACATACGTATTGTCATTGACAGCATCAGCGCGGTGACACTGACCGAAACAACAATTCCCGTCAGAACCAGTCCGCTTGGTATCGGATTTATATACGCTTCCGTACTTGTCACGCCGTCCACGACAATCGGTGCCTTTCTGCCTTCAATATAGCCCTGTGACGCGAGCAGCAGATAGATTGCCGTATCCATGATGTTAAGACCGATAATTTTCTTTATCATATTTTTTTGAAACAGTAAATCGGCAAAACCTATTACAAACAGAGTAACGGCAACTATGTCGTTAAGGTGAAGCTTAATCATTTCCCACATATCCGCACCTTATACCCTTCCTCTGCGCACCAGTGAGTAAAAGCTGTACATAGTGCAGGCTACCACAAAACCAACGCAGATATTTAATATAAGTATCAGACCGCTGCTAAGAATCGCGCCCGGCGTTCCGAGAGGAATCCCCGACTCAAGTCCGTTTGCACCGGTAAAGAACGAATAACTCTTTGCCAGACAGTAGACAAGCAGTGACCCGAAGGTAATCCATTTTACCGTTTTGGCATTCATAAATTTCTCTGTTTTTTCAAAGCCGAACGCATTCAGGAACAGAATAAAGCCTGCTCCGAGAACCGCACCGCCCGAAAAACCTCCGCCCGGTGACAAATGACCGTTCAGAATGATATATATTCCGAATACCATAATAATCGGCACAATTATCATGGCGCCCTTCTGAAGAATTCCGTCGGCCTTCGGCTCCAGCACCGAATGAACGGTATCGTCTCCGGGACCTTCCTTCCTCTTTTCGCCCTCAAGTCTGTCTATGCGAAGCATAAGCGTTACACATATGGTTGCAACAAAAAGAACACACGACTCGCCGAATGTATCAAATGCACGATAATCGAGAATCATTCCCGATACGATATTGACCGCACCGGTTTCCTTCAGACCCGACTCAATATAGCGTTCAGCCACCTCATTGCTTTCGGGGCTGTTCGCAATGCCGAGATTCGGAAGTCCGATAACCGTGAGCAGCATAAATATAAACAGCAGAATCACCATCAGTGCGGCAAGTATTCTGTACGCACTTTTAAGTCTTTTTTCGATATGAGCGTCCAGTATGCCCGAAGCCCCGTTACCGCTGTCACGCTTAACGCTTCGCGTATGAACGTTCGCTGATTTTTTCTTATTTTCCCCGTCCCTGAGCTTTTTTCTGCCGGCGGCAAACCTGCTCTCAAACCCGGCCTCCACATCTATCTGGTCGATTTTTTTAAGCGTCGCATAAAAAAGAACCGTCGTTACTCCGGCTCCGACCGCTGCTTCCGTGATTGCCAGATCCGGTGATTCCATAATCATCCAGATTGCACACATAACCAGACTGTAGGCAGAAAAAATAACTATAGCCGAAAGTGAGCTTTTGGCAAAACTGGCGGCTATAGCACACACTATCAGAAATATAAACATAAAAACCATGACAGTGTCCATTATTATCCTCCGTTACACATATTGATATGAGCCTCAAAGCTTCCTTTTACCGCTCACAAGAAAGCATGTCGCTTGCGACATGCTGCGCCGCTTTTGCGTCGCGTCAGCGACAAATTTCCGCTGCAAAAGCGTGCGCATCCTCGCGGAGCGTTTTTTACTTTATAGGACGCAATTTCCTATAAAGTAAATAATACAGAGCCTGCTTCATTGCAACGCAATCTCCGCAAGCCTGTCATATACTTTATTAAATAAATTTAAAATCCCATTTATAGAATTATTCGGCGTACAAAACACCATCCATACCAATCGATATTCTTACAAAATGCTATTCATACCAATCGCTGTTCTTACAAAATGCTATCCATACCAATCGATGTTCGTATAAAACACTGTTCGTACCTTACACAATATATCTCTGTTTTCCTGAATTTATTCATCGTTTCTCAACAGCTCAACAATTGTAAGACACAATGACGAACGGTCTCTGTACATATCAATGACGGCCTTGGTTTTGTTGTCAACCAGAATAGGCCTTAAGCTGTTTAACGGATTACTCTCTGCAACCGTGCATATTCTTCCGTCGGAAAGCTTTACAACGTCACCGGTTTTATATGCCGGTATAGCAGCAAGGAACATCCTCATTGATTCGCTGTCAAACATCGTGCTGTATCTGCCCATGACAAACTCTACCACGTCACCCGGCAGTATGGGGTCCTTATAGCACCTTTTGGCAGTCATTGCCTCATACACATCCACCACATGAATAATTCTGGCCTCCGGTATTATCTCGTTCCCTTTAAGTCCCCTGGGATAGCCTGTTCCGTCAAAATTCTCATGGTGCTCGTATGCCATCAGTCGAATACGCTCATCCAGTGCAGCATTCTCCTGAAGCTTTTTATAACCCTTTTCGGAATGCGTCTTCATCAGAGTATACTCTTCATCGGTAAGCCTTCCCTGCTTGTTCAGTACCTTCGGGTCGATAAAAAGCTTGCCTACATCGTGAAGCATTCCGCCTTCGACAAGAAGCTCAACGCTCTTTTTATCGAGACCGTTTACCACTCCGACCGCTCCCGCGAGGACCGCAGTATTTAAGCTGTGAGTAATAACACCTTCTGTACCGTATTTCAGCTCTTCAAGCTCCTTCCTGATACTGTCGGACTTGATAAGCTTGTTTGCTATGGAGTCGGCGCTTTCCTTGGCTCCTTCAATATCACAATTGCAAAGTGCTTCCTTTCCTGCCTCAAATTCTTCCTTCAGCGCAAAATCGTCACTGTATGTGTCTATATTGTCCTTCGGAACCGTAATCTCGCCAACCAGCTCAACGCTGCCCTCCTCGATTACAACTATGTTAATTCCCATCTTTTCAAGACGGTTTACGGTAACTTCATTTAGTGTACTGCCCTTCTTGGCAATCAGATTTCCGTTCTGGGCAAATATATCACACTGCACTACTGTATCAATTTTTATTCTTCTAATTGGTACAACCCTGACTCTTCCCATAGCGTCCTCCTCAAACACATATGCCTTAATTAAAAATCCTTTCAATAACCGGTGACATCGATATAACCTGCTGTAAACCTTTGAGTGCTGTTCTCAGTCGGTACCGCTTTTGCAAAATTTTAATACAGGCAGCAAGGTCTGGCGAACAATCCTCGCAAAAAGCAATGAAAGAACTCAATCAGAACTATTATACACCTTTTTTTGTTAATGTCACGATTAAAATTTAAAAAAAATTATATTTTTCTCTGTTATTTTTGCATTTCTTTTTTCATTATGATACACTGTCGTTAAAGATACTGTTTACAGTCTCTTTGTTACTATTCGAGACCTGAAAAACGCATTCAATGACGGATAAAAACTCTTTATCCGCATTTTCGGAGGTAATCATGATTAAGGACCGACTCAGTCTTCTCAGGAAAAAAATGACAGATCATCATATAGACTGCTACATTATCCCGACAAATGACTATCATATGTCTGAATATGTCAGCGACTATTTTAAGTGTCGTGAATATATGAGCGGCTTCACGGGTTCTGCCGGGACTCTGCTTGTTACCCGGTCCGAAGCTCTTCTCTGGACTGACGGAAGATATTTCATTCAGGCCGATGACCAGCTCAAAGACAGCAGTATTGAACTGTGCCGCATCGGTCAGACCGGTGTTCCCTCCATCGACGATTACCTCAGAAAAACTCTGAAAAAAGGTGAGTGCCTCGGCTTTGACGGACGTGTAGTTTCTGTAACAGACGGCACCGGGTACGAGCGAATAATCCGTGAGCTCAACGGATGCATACGCTCCGACCTCGATCTGGTCAACGATATCTGGACCGACAGACCTCCCATAAATTCAGCAACCATATACAGACTTTCCGACGAATATACAGGCGAAACAACCGCGGCAAAGCTTGAAAAACTCAGACGTTTTATGAAACAGTACGCGTGTGATTATTCGGTAATAACATCACTTGACGACATTGCCTGGCTGTTAAATCTTCGCGGAAACGACATTCCGTGCAATCCGGTCTTTCTTTCATACCTGCTTATATCCGAGAATTCGGGAGTTCTGTTCTGCATCGACGGCTCTGTTTCCGATGAAACGACCGCTTATCTGGATGGTCTTTCCATATCCGTGCAGGACTACGGCAGCATAGAAAATCATCTCAGAACGCTTCCCGAAGGAACACGTTTCATGTACAACACCTCAAATCTGAACTATTCTCTGTATAACATCATAGGTCAGATTGGCGAACCCGTGGCTGAGACAGGTTTCGTAGCATCTATGAAAGCACGCAAAAATTCCGTTGAAATTAAGAATCTTCGTCAGGCAAATATTCTGGATGGTGTAGCCGTATCACGTTTTCTCTGCCGTCTCGATGACATGCTTTCATCCGAAAGCAGGCAGCTGACCGAACTGTCAGTATCCGCAATGCTCGAAGAATTCAGGAAGCAGTCCCCCGCCTATGTCGGACCCAGCTTTGAAACCATTTCCGCCTATGGCGCACACGGTGCAATCGTGCATTATGAACCGACTCCCGAAACCGATATTCAGATAGGCAATGACAGTTTTCTGCTTATCGATTCCGGCGGACAGTATCTCGAAGGAACCACGGACATTACCCGTACAATCGCTGTCGGTGAGCTCACCGACGACATGAAGGAGAATTACACCGATGTTCTCCGCGGAAATCTTGCACTCTGTTCCGCTGTTTTCCCCAAGGGCATCAGCGGTGCCAATCTTGACATTCTGGCCAGGGGTGCGCTTTGGAAAAATCACCTTGATTACAATCACGGTACAGGTCACGGAATCGGCTATTTTCTGAATGTGCACGAAGGGCCTCAGAATCTCCACTGGCGGATAGGTCCGCGAAAAGGCAACTCTCTTCCGCTTGCGGCAGGTATGCTTGTTTCGGACGAACCGGGAATATACATAGAAAACAGGTACGGGATCAGAATTGAAAACGATATTCTGGTTTACAATGACATTTCAAATGAATTCGGTGAATTTCTCCGCTTTGAAATCATGACTCTCGCTCCGATAGATAAAAGGCCGATTATAAAGGAGCGAATGACGCAGTACGAAATATCGGTATTTAACGAATACCACCGTACCGTTTACGAAAAACTCTCACCCTACCTGAACGAACATGAAAAAAAGTGGCTTAAAAAAGCCACTTGTGAGTTATAAGAAAACCTATTCGTCAAGCCATTCAAGGTCAACATTGCCTACGGCTACCTGATATTTGTATTTTCCCAGATTCTTTATAACCTTTGATGTAAGTGAACCGATTCCGACCTGAAGATTTACTTTCTTTGTATTCAGGCCGTTTATTCTGATATCACCTTTACCCATGCAGATACTGGTGTCTTCAAGAGCTACATTTTCCGGAAGTGTAATGGTGATGGCTTCCTTATGTTTGTCATTGACGCCTACCGTAAATCCCGGCAGCTCCCAGCCGCTGAATGAAGCCGTTACAGGGAACTTTTCTTTTACAATGAGTATTCCGTTTTCAACGGTAACAGAGATATTCTGCATATAGCAGTCGTCTATGCTCACTCTCGGTGCCGGTCCGTAATTCACATATATTACACCGTCCGTTGCATCTACCTTCAGTCCTATAATCTCCTCGTCAAAATCATACACGACTGAACCGAAACCACTGTTCAGTTTGTCTATGTCTTCACGATTTGACAGATACGCCGTAAGAATCAGAATTCCGCCGACAGCCATAACGGCTACGGAAGAAATTAAAAGCCAGATTATTTTTTTCATGTCCATATTCCTCCCGTTCATCAGTCAATTGAATTTGAAGTAACATATGATTCAGTCAGAAAGATTTTTCTGAAGGTGTTCCTGTATATCTTAAACAGGAACGGAAATACCTTGCGAATCACGATAATAATAACACATATTGCAAACAGAATAAATCCGACTTCAAGTACTACGCTTCCGATCATTCCAAGTCCCGCTGCCGAGCTGACCGCCATGGCTGACGAAAGATTTGTAACCGTAATAAATCCTATCAGTGCACTGCCTGCTCCTGCTACGAGAAGTCCGGCAATAACTCCTGCCGCTATTCCGAACCATGCCAGCGCCGACAGGCCAAACAGTATAGACAAAGGAATTCCCGCCGCAACGATAAATGACGTAGGCCGCTTTTCGTAAACAACCGTCATGCCGTTCCTGGTTTTTGTTTTACCGTCTTTCTTCGAATCCGAATCTTTGTCTGTCCCGCTACTCTTTGCCGGAGTATCACTGTCGGAAGCAGTCTTTTCGTCATTCGAAATTCCGTCGCTGCTCTCTGTTTCATCCGGTCGCTCTATAGTTATCTGTTCAACCACCGTCTGTTCAGGAATTTCAGCAGACTCAGCATTTCCAATATTTTCAGCCGATTCAGCTTCTTCAACGGAATCAACCGTCTCTGCCGTTTCAGCCCCGGCTGTCAGCTGTTCATCAGGCTGTTCTGTCTGCTGTTCTTCAGGCCGGTCTGCCGACTGTCCCTCCGAATCACCGTATGAAATAGTATCATCAGCTTCATCGTTCGAACTATCGTCATATCCGTCGTCTTCTGACTGTAAGCTTCTGCTTCCCGAATCGTTCGCGTTTCTGATACCTTCAAGATTGCCGTCAAGTTCTTCGTTCAGCTTATCAAGAATGTCCCTGACATTTTTCCTGTTTTCCTGTCCGGGCAATTCACCCGACCGGGCATCATTCAGGTTAACCGGTCCGTTTTCTTCAGATTCACTGTCCGTTGCAGAAATCTGTGTTGTCTCTTCAGACTGAATCCTAAATAATTCTTCATTTTGTTCTTCAGACTGATTTCCATTTGATTCTTCATTTTGTTCATCAGACTGAATTCCATTTGATTCTTCATTTTGTTCATCAGACTGAATCCCAATTAATTCTTCATTTTGTTCTTCAGACTGAATTCCAAATAATTCTTCATTTTGTTCTTCAGACTGAATTCCAAATAATTCTTCATTTTGTTCTTCAGACTGAATCTCAAATAATTCCTCATTTTGGTTATCAATCTCCGGGATTTCATCCTTCAAAACCGATTCTTCATCTGTAGAACTTAGAGAATCAAGTGTTTGAATCGGTACGATTATTGATTTTTCATAGCCGTTCTGAAAACCACTATTCTGATTATCTTCATTGTTTTCTACAGTAGTCTCATCATTTTCATTTGTAGCTTCTTTGTTAAAATAAAACATATTTGTTTCATCATTTGACAAATCATTGTTATCTGCATTTTCATCTACAGCTGTATTATATTTTCCATCTGTAGTATCATTTTCGGCCTCCAATTCCTCTTCTATTGCCTTCAGCAGATCTTCTTCCGACTCCACATCGCTGTCTGAATTACTGTCAGAAATATTTTTATTCTCATCTGATTCAACATCTGCCACGTAAACAAAATCGGCAAATTCATCAATCATTTCGAATTGGTTGTCTGTATCACCAGCACCAGTCATCCGACCAATCGCATCATCGTCTGAAATTCCAAAATTTTCTACGAGTTCATAATCGCTATCATTATCATCATTTTCAAAGTGCTTCTTTTTTGGGATAATAACAGGTTCCACATGGTACATAAATGAGTCAAACTCTTTGTCTTCATCGCTTGGACTTTCAACGTTTTCGACAGGCTCCGCAAAACCATCGACGTCTTTATCTTCGTCCCCGTCTGTTTCTTCTTCTGCTGATTTCGGCGAGAACTCGTCTGTTTCTTCCTCAACTGGTTCTGCTGCAAAACCTTCAGAATCTTCGAAAATCGAATTTGTTTCAGCTTTTGGTTCTTCTGTATTTACTTCCGCTTCAACAGCTCCGGTTTCTTCTGCAAACGTATTCGATTCTGTTTCTTCCGATTCTTCAGAAATCACATTTGCTTCTTCTTCCAATTCTTCAAGAATCACATTTACTTCTTCTTCCGGTTCTTCAGGAATCACATTCGTTTCATCTACCGATTCTTCAAGAATCACATTTACTTCTTCCGGTTCTTCAGGAATCACATTCGTTTCATCTACCGGTTCTTCAAGAATCACATTTACTTCTTCTTCCGGTTCTTCAGGAATCACATTTGCTTCTTCTACCGATTCTTCAAGAATCA
>JAZLIK010000035.1:0-5916 GCA_045617345.1 Lachnospiraceae bacterium
TATATTTTCAAAGTATTATTTTCAAAGTTATATTTTTGAAGTTATATTTTCGAAATAATATTTTCAAAGTTATATTTTCAAAGTTATTTTTTCAAAGTTATATTTTCAAAGTATTATTTTCAAAGTATTATTTTCGAAGTATTATTTTCAGTGTGATATTTTCGAAGTAATGTTTTAACTGAAATTTTGTTAGAAATTCATTTTGCAGTAATTATGCAGCATGTTACGGAGATACAGTATGGAAGATATATCAAAACTTGACAATGAACTTAAGCTTCTCCTGGCTCACGTTGAGGCCATTCTTTTTACCATGGGAGAGGCAGTTGAAATAAGCAGAATAGCGGAAGCGGTCGGGCACGACGAGGATACCGTCAGAAACTGCATACGGGCGCTCAGCGACAGATACAGGGATTCAAGCTTCGGTATACAGATTATCGAGCTTGACGGCTCATTTCAGATGTGTACAAAGCCTGAAATGTATGAAACCATTATAAAGATTACAAATGTACCGAAAAAGCATGTACTGACGGATGTACTTCTTGAAACGCTCTCCATTGTGGCGTACAAGCAGCCGATTACAAAGCAGGAGGTCGAGGTCATCAGAGGTGTAAACTCAGACCACTCCATCAACAAGCTCCTTGAATACGGACTTATTGAAGAAGTCGGCAGAAAGAATGCACCGGGCAGACCCTGCCTGTTCGGTACCACCGAAGACTTTCTCAGAAATTTCGGTATTGCTTCGATAGAGGAGCTGCCGACAATCACTCAGGAAAAAATGGATGAATTCAAAACCGAAGCTGAAGACGAGATGCAATTGAGATTCGATATCTAAAAACGGAGAGATGCTGTGAAAAAATACTCATTTATCAAAGATATATTAATACTAATTATCGTGTGTGTGGGTATTTTGGGCAGCATCTTTTTATATTCAGGTAAAGTCAAATCAGGTGATACGAGGACAAAAGTCACCATTGCGGTATGTGATGATTATTACGTAAAAAACTTTAATAACAATTATTACACAAACTGGCTCGAAGAGCAAACCGGCTACAACATCGAATTTGTCAGCGCCTTCTCCGAATATGAAAAAGAATATCTGACCTCAATGCTCAATGCGGATAATTCAAGCGTAGATGCAGTTTTTCTTCCTAACGGCAACAGTATTTATTCGGAAGATGAATTTTACGAACTGATCAGCAAGGGACAAATAGAGCGTCTGAACGAATATATAGATGAAAATTCCTCTTTAAAACCGATAATTGAAGACTATCCTCAGTCCCTGTCAATGAACGACAGAGCGGTCTCTGACATCTGGTTTATTCCACAGATAGATACAAGGCGTGTGAACCGAAATATGCAGGTTTTGTGGATAAATATGGGATGGTTGAAAAAACTGTCGCTTCAGATTCCTCAGACAACGGAAGAACTCGCAGATGTTCTCACTGCATTTAAAACCATGGACCCCAATGAAAACGGATTGCCTGACGAAATACCCCTTGTATCAAATAATTCACAATCAGCTTTACAGACTCAGAATTTTCTTCTGAATGCATTTATTCTGACCGATGTAGACAGACTGTATCTCAAAAATACCGAAAACAAAATAATTGATGTCTGCACAACTGAAGCTTTCAGAGAAGGACTTATTTACTGCAACAGCCTTTTACGTAAAGGTCTGCTTTCCTCAAATACCCCTGATTTTTCCGAAGAGCAGCTGAAGGAGCTGATTAATTCCGATAAGGATCTGGTCGGTGCATTTACCTGTCATCGTATATCAGACGTGATTTATCCCGATTCATCGGAGGTTCTGGCTAGATATATTCAGGTTCCGCCACTCAAAGGTCCGAATGGCGAACAGAATTCGGTTCTTCTCAATGAAAGCTACGGAATCGGGGGATATATTCCTTCAAACGCCATACATAAAAAGGAAGCATTTGAGGTAATGGAGCTTATGATGACGAAGGAGGCCTCACTGATATCTGCTTACGGAGAGCAGGACGTCGACTGGCGTTATTCGGAATCGGGAGAGCTTTCAAGCTATGGCAATCCGTCAAGCATTACCACCATCAATTATCTTCCGAAAACAGTTCAGAATAAACATTTTAACGGTGCGGGCCCGTATTTTCTTCCGGAAGCATATTCTAACGATATTTCATGGAACGGTGAAAATTCGCTGATGGAGTATCTGGATGCACGTGCCGCAAGAGTAAATGAAAACCATTATTCAGACAAAACCGTCGATTCGGAAATGCTCAATAATTATTCGTTTCTGAGACACATAAGTAAGGAAACATCCGACTACATTAATGACTTTATTTATGGTCGCAAAGATATTTATTCTGACGAGGAATGGAGCAGATTTGTCAGATTCAGGGAAAACGGAGGCGACTTATGAAAATCAGAAAAAAATCCCTGACAAAGCAGCTGACATTGACTGTAATCGTTCTGAATACCGCAATGCTGGCCGTCTGGGTCTTCTTTTATATCGGAATCAGAGACATTTTACAGGGCTATGTACTTCAGAACATGGAGCAGGTATCTCAGCAGGTAATAACAGAGGCGGAACGTTCATTTCTTCAGTTCGAGGAAGTGTCGCTTGCATTATCTTTCAATGAAAATGTGTCGGAGTTTCTGTCAAAGACCAATGTCGAAGAAATGACAGATGCTGCTGGGAATATTGAAATAACGGTAAAAAAGCTTGTCGAGGGCATCAGGATTATCGACAATTGCATAATCTACAATACCGATGGCTTATATTACCGTTTTTTAGGCAATCTCGGCAATACCGATATTAAAAGCCTCATACATATTATCACCCGTGACGGGCTTGACAAACAGGTCAGGTTCAGACTCGGAAGCAACAATTTTATCGGTTATGTTTCACATATTTACAATGATTCGGGCTTGGCAGGCACTATAGTTTTGTTTACCGAGGATGACAGCATTTACAGGATTTTTGAACAGATGTCCGTAAATAAGGACATAAACCTGGCGCTTGCCGCGGACAGTCATATTGTGCTCTCGCAGAATCCCGACTATATTGACATGAGCGTTGACCGGGTAAAGGATATTAAGGATTACGTTTTGTTTAAACAGGTTGGCTTTACATCCTTCGAACTCATTGTTTCCTATGAGGATTCCAACAGGAATGTCAATCCGCTGTTTATTGTCTTTCTTTTGTTAATGACAGGAATTCTCTTCCTGCTTCTGAAATTTTTCCTGGATTTTTGGAAAAACAAATTTTTCAATCCTATCCAAAAAGTCATCAATGAAGTAGAAGCATTTGAAGGCGGAAAAGGTGAAGAGCTTAATCCGACAGGACTTGAACATTTCGACGGTCTGGTGCGCGGAATAAACGCGATGGTTGCACGTATCGAGCAAAAGGAGTATGAGATTTTTGAAGCATCGTATTCACTCCATGAAGCCGAACTGAAGAAACAGAAAGCACTTATCGTATCTCTTAAAAAGCAGATCAGCGCCCATTTTACCGTAAATGTACTCACGGTCATTAAGGCTCTGGCCGCCAACGGTGAAAACGAAAAAGCAAGCACACTTTGCGACGGTCTCTCTTTCCTGCTCAGATATGCCAATGCAGGAGACAGTTATATCAACGGAATGGATGAATTCAGTGTTCTGGAGAAATATGCCACAATAATGGAGCTTCGTTATCCGAATAAGTTCAGCATCGATATTGATTTCAATGACGACCTGGAAAAAATAAAGATTCCAAGAATGCTTCTTCAGCCTGTGGTTGAAAACAGCATAGTTCACGGAATTGTAAACAAAAAGCTTTCCGGGCCCGGCTTTATTTCGGTTTCCGTCGAAATCTCTGACGAATATGCAGAATTTATCGTTAAAGATAACGGTTGCGGCATGAACGACGAACAGCTTGAAGCGTTAAGAAAAAGCCTTCAAATTGTCGACTCGGATGATGTCGAAGTTGAAGGTCTGTCACATGTGGCCCTGAAAAATATACAGCGGAGAATTGTATCATATTATGGTAACGGATACGGACTGTCGGTAAATTCCGAGCCGGACAAAGGTACCGAGGTAAGGATAAAGCTGCCTGTGGATACAGAATTTCAAAGTTTCAACTGAGAAGCTTTCGATAATGGTACAGAGGCAGTGATAAAGCTGCCTGTGGATATTAACGTTCATAAAATGCCTATACACATGTAATTCAAAAGTACTGACAAGTGAACTACATCGGCAATTGAATTGCTAAGGATTCCCGCTTGTTATTTAAAATTCATATATTAACAGGCGTCAGAATTTTAACGCCGGAGCAAAATATAACCATAAACGGAGAAAAACATATGAATACCGAAACCAAACATTCAATTATCAAAAAAACAACACTTTGTATGCTTACTGTTTTTATTTTTTCTATAATTCTTACAGCCTGTGGAAAAGAAAAGACAGAAATGGACAGTTGGGCTGAAGCGGCCGAACTTGACAAAGATGAAACAGCAGATGAACTTTACGAAGCAGCAAAAAAAGAGGATGTCCTAAAGATTTACACGGTGTCTTCGCGTCTCTTTGATGTGGCCGAATCTTTTCAAAAACAGTACCCTGATTTGCTGGTAGAGGTCACTTATTACAGAGCTGAAGAGATTACAACAAGGCTTGCTGCCAACAAATCAAGCGGTAATTACGACTGTGACCTTATATTTATTACAAACGGTGACGGAAGCATCACCGAGAATCTGATTCCAAATCAGCTTGCTTACAAATATGTGCCAAAAGATATCCAAAAAAGCCTGAGAACCGGTGGTTCCGACAAATATCTGAGCATTCTGCTCGAAGTACCTCTGCTGACTTATAACAGTAATGTATATGACAAACCGCCAATTTCCAACTGGTGGGAGCTGACCGAAGAGAAATGGAGGGGTAAGCTCTATATTACCAATCCTTCTAAAAGCATGATTTCTTATACAATGTTCGCGATGTTTATCCAGCATTCAGAGGAAATGGAAAAGGCTTATAAGGATTACTTCGCAAAAGATTTTGTCCCGGAAAACGGCGAAAATGCAGGCGAAGCATTTATCAGAATGCTTATCGAAAATGACATAAACGTTGTGAATGACAGTGACGATGCCGCAAATGCCATTGCCTCACCGGTAACCCTGAACGATGCTGTGGGAATACTGAATGCAAGCAAGCTCAGAATGAAAGAACAGGGCTATCCGCTTGAAGTCTGTTACAATCCGGCTCCGTTCGCAGGCGTTATAAACCCCGCCAATATCATGATTGCAGGCGGCTCTGAAAATATAAATTCCGCAAAGCTTTTTATCAGGTGGATACTCGGAGAAACCGATGGTAAGGGTGAGGGCTACAAGCCTTTTCTTCAGGAAGGAGCATGGCCCGGACGTACCGATGTTGACGGCGGCGCAAGTATGAAACTTGAGGATATGAACGTCATCTATACCGACGAAGAATTTGCCAGCAGAGAACGTGCTGCTTTTCTTGAATTCTGGAACAAAACCTATGGTGAGCACAGAAGTCAATGATAATCGCAATCCGATTCGATTTATATATTGTTTATTGACATAATGATACGTTGAATATATAATAATTATAGTGTCAAAAGAACTGACACCTTATGGCAATCAAGTAAGAGGATGCAACCCGACTGAAGGCAATCAAGTAAGGAGATGTGACCCGACTGAAGCCAATAATGCAGGAGATGCAGCCCGAGTTGAAGGCAAGCAAATAACGTAGTGAATTCAGAGTAATACAGATTGTTGATGAAAATAATCAGTACAAACCAAACAGTACGAATAAGCCATATTCCCGATATGTCACCGGCCTGCCTGACAGGTATTGCAGCATACCGGATATGGCTTTTTTCATTACTTCCTGTCAAAGTAAATGCAACAGAAATTCCGTCAGGGTTAATGCAGCACAGTGTTGCAT
>JAZLIK010000036.1:0-4679 GCA_045617345.1 Lachnospiraceae bacterium
GAATGTATACGAAATACTGGACAATGTCATGTCCTATGCCAATTCCACTTTCAAGATCGGTTTCGTTGGAAATGGAGAGGCGTTCTTAGACTGGCCCAAACTTAAGTCCTTCATTCAGTATGTAGAAAGTAATCAGAATATCAGGATATACACCATAACAAATGGCACAGTTAACTTGCCTGATTCCGAAATCCAGTTTCTCGAAGATCATCAGGTCAATGTAGGATTTTCTATAGATGGTTATCGAGAACTTCACAATCTATACAGATGTAATTCATTTGATATAGCTATGGAGAATGTTGAAAACTATCATCGTGTAACAGGTCATTATCCTACATTTAACGCAACTGTTGGTAGAGAAATGATAGTACACAAAGACGGGGTTTTCTGTTTTTTCAAAAGGTTTGATTCACGGGTAACGTTTTCACGGATGATTGGTAAATTCGGAATAACACTTGCCGAATACCAACTATTTATGGCAGATGCTGATAAGCACTTGAATGTAAGGCACGGAAATTTGGATTGTACAATGTATGGAGGAAAATGTGGATCAGGAATCAATAATTATTTCTTCGCCAATGGAAAGGTATATTACTGCGGAAACTGTATTGATCTTCCTCCATTAGCAAACAGCAGCATCTCATTCTTCGATCTAGAACAAATATCTCTTAACTTTGATCGTAATCATTGCTACAAGGAGACATTATGCGAATAGCGTTATATGGAATGCCATCATCTGGCAAAACAACGTTGTTGAGTCAAATTGGGTTTATACCCGTACTTGAAGGTAGTCATCTCTTAAAAGAGATTGCTCCGAATTTCCACAACCTAAATGAAACCGAAAAGACTAAAGCAAGAGAAATGTTGGCTACCAAGCTTCTTGATAACCACGACTTCATTATGGATGGGCATTACGCTTTTGATGATCGTATCGTTTTCACTAAAGCAGATGGAGAACTGTATGATGTTTTTCTGTATCTTTACGTAGATCCAGAAGTTCTAAGAAAAAGAATGCTGTCATCAGAAAAAGATCAGAAATACGCAAATGTCAACTTGGTCAAGTGGCAACAGGCAGAAATTATTGGTTTGCGTAATTGGTGTCATGAGCACAATAAAGACTTTTACATTTTGGATTGCCCACCAACTAATGTATTTGATGGATTAGATGAGGTAATCGCATTTATTCGTGATAGCAAGGATGGCTTTAGTTGCATCCGGTACGCATGTGAAATATCAAACATGATTTTAGGTCAAAGTGTAGGTAGCATCATTCTCGCAGATGGTGACAAGACAATAACTACTGCAGATAGTAGTAATATAGTATTTGGATACCGCACACATTTGTTCGATGGAAATTTCTATACAGGATATCAATCCTGGAAACAAAGTCGCGACTTTCAAAATTTCGTTTACTCTCGCCAAGCAGATTTACCTGTACCCTTAAATATGAATGTCATGCACCGCCTAAATGGCCCATCGTATATTCTTACAGCAGGACATAATGAAGTTTGGAGACATTATTCCGAGGTGCTAGGACTACCATACTTTGCTGGACGTGAAATGGCTGCTGACACCAAATACTTTGTAACGAAATTTCTCCGCGAAGCGGGTAGAATAGTCGAAGCCTTTGGTGATAGTATGAACGACTACTATATGTTAAAGGAAGCAAATAAAGGATACCTTGTTCGTAAGGAAGGCGGCAGCATAAGCCGATCACTCAGAGACGTGAACACGGAGGGCTTATTATATGTTTGAGTTAAGGAAAACAGATGAAGTCAATGAGCTGATTGCCATAACTAAGTCCTCATCTGGCATTTCCGGTCCAGAATTGGCTAAGGCTCATATGAAGCTTGGTAGAATTCTTGCGAGAGAATTACCATTTGAACCTGATAGTACCACAGTAGTAGCTGTAATGCGCGGTGGTTTATTCTTTGCTGAAGGTATATATTTTGAGCTTGGATGTCGCTTCATGACGTTTGATCCAAAGCATGAAACATTTGTTCGCCCCAATACAAAAAATGTTCTGCTGGTAGATTCAGTAATAAATACAGGCAAGACTCTGGTCGACCTCCTAGATAAAGATATAAGTATTGCTTGTTGCGTCATTAACGAAAAAGCTGTTCCGATATTTTCCGAATACCTCTACACTGTTCGAGTTTCACAGAATTCCTTTGTGGGTTCTGATGTTAAAAAACAAAGTGGTAACATAGGCCCCGATACTACTATGCGGCTATTCAATCTAATCTAATAGCAAATATACATTACAATACTAGGCACAATCATTCGGGTTTTTACCGATATGTTACGCCTGTCAGTTTCCGGCAGGGGATGAAATCTGCGGTTCAAAGCCCAGCTTCTTAAATAGTTCAAGGTCCTTCTTCTTCGTGTTTTTAAGATTCCAGACATTGCCGCGACGCTCCATCTTCATGCACCTTGCGGCGAGAAGCACATCCTGGGTGGAAATGGTGCTGTTGTTCAGAGTCTTTACCGCAGCGATCATCTTCTGATGGATCTGGCCGGCAACCAGCATGATGAAGGAAAAGCCCTGTTCTTTGTAATAATCCTGGAACATCAGGTCGTTATAATCGCCTTTGTTCTTCAGGTACTGGTAAAGGGTCTCGATGCCCCACCGCTTTTTATACGCGGCAAAGATCTCCTCCGGTGTAAGCCCGCTGTTGCTCTGGAAGACATATACGCCAAACAGCTCTTTGTTTTTGTCAAAGCCTTCCTGTGTATAGCCGGACTTTCCCAGTTCCATGGAATGGAGATAGTTGAAACGGCACTTTTCGTTCTCGTCAATGTCACGGAAGACATAAACATTTTCGGTATCGGATAAACGTTTCTCCCTGTATTCGATCCTTGCATGCTTTTTGCCGGCCCTGTAATAGAAGCTGTCTGTATACGTCAGGTCCCCCATGGCAAGCCGGAAGGCATCGGTGTTTGCCGGAATCGGAATAATGAAGGTATTCCCGTTTTCGGAGAACCGATCAAGGTTTTTGCGGCTGTAAAAGCCGCGGTCGACTATAAACAGTACACCTGAGAACCTGAGCAGTGAGGTGATATCCTCTATGGTTGATTTGTCGTTACAGGAGCCTCGGTACATCCTTGCGAACAACGGCATCTTTGAAACGATATCATATCCCATAAGAAGGTTGATCTGGTCTTCACCCAGTTTTTTATGTTTGTAGCCGGATTCCGCAAGATCATTCTCTTCGGAACAGGAACGGATCGCATGACCATCGATTGCTATCGCAGATGACTGATCGACAGCGGCCTGTTCGTATGTCGTGACCCGTTTCGTACAGCGACCGAGACCATCCAGCAGGGTGTCAAGCGCGTCCTTACCCATTCGGAAGGTGAAATCCTTATACTCCTGCGACAGCCAGCTCTGCTCGTAGTAACACTGTACCTGGTCCAGATGGGTAAAGCCGTTGGCAAGCAGGATGCCTGCATACGCAAATATCTGTGCGGCTCGGTCCAGAGGAAAGTGCTTTTCCAGTTCGGCTTTTACGGAAGCGGCAACCGATTCGATCAGAGCATACTGACCGTACTCAAGAACCGTGATCTCATCCACAGATTCCTCACCTGTGTAAAGGCCATAGTTCTTGTTGGGGATAAAGCCTTTGCCGGGTATGATGGTCCCTATGCTTTTCCCAGTCTTCTTTCCCCACCGGCCGCTCGGTAGATGAACTGACTGGTACATATATACATAGTAATGCCCGTTGATCTGCTTGATCTCCGTACAGGGTCCCGGGCGGAACTGACTTACTTCCTGAGGGATGGTGGCTGAAGTCATTGGCCTTATCTCCTTTACATATCGGTAATATCGGTAAGATTATTCTACCACAATGTAAAGAAAAATGCCAGTGAAAAATACGGAAACGCCTTTATTTAAGGCAAATGTAAGGTCTTTGATTACGCGGTAGCAGAGTGATATCTGTACCGCATATCGGTAAATTCGTCAATGATTGTGGTTAAGTGAAGAGTTAATGCAATATCTGGCACCGTGCAGACGGTGCTTTTTAATTTGATTTAGAGTGGCGGATTTGTTATAATTATATGAATACCAATGAAAGGAGACTGCAACGTGAGAAAAACGATCCGGTCCTTGTGTGCTATCATTGCCGTGTTATGGATCTGTACAGGATTTTCCGCCGGTCTCCGGATCAGTGGTCTGCCTGCTGAATTCACCTGCAAAACAGGCGAAAAGGCAGAAATCAGTTTCTCCCTTGACAACACTGAAGGAAATGATCTTGCGGATACTGTGCTGATCCTTGAAGAAGTCCTTTCGGGAGATGAAACGGATGAAGTCATCGGTACACTGTCCTTCACCAGTTTCAACGGCAAAAAACCTGAAGAGGAAACCGACTGCCTGGAAATGGAGCTCATATCAGGCGGTACTTCCATTCCGATAAGTGCAACCTATTATTTGCCTGTACTGCCGGATGCATCCGTTTCAGTCCGGGTGACACTGTATGACAGTGAATTCAATGTGATTGATTCATCTGCCACACGATGTACTATCCCGGAAACCGCGAACAAAGAAACACTGAATGTTTGCGGAATTCCGGTTTTTATCATTATCACGGTGCTCGCGGTTTTGAATGTTACTGTATGGGGCACGGTCCTGTTCAGAGCATTGATCAGAAAAAAACACGCTCTCTCAAAATGAAAGGAGT
>JAZLIK010000037.1:0-2502 GCA_045617345.1 Lachnospiraceae bacterium
ATGAGGCAGTAATCCTCTACCGTGCAGGCATGGAGGGTGACGCTGTGACCTACGGTAACGTAGCCACCGACGATGCAGGCATAGTCACCAGCTACATGGAGGCAGCTGTTGTCCTGAACATTGCTGTAGCGGCCGACAACGATTTTGTTTACATCACCGCGGATGGTGACATTCGGCCAGACGCTGGCGTACTCCTTCAGCTCTACATCACCCAGCAGAGCGGCAGTGCTGAATGCATAAGCCTTCGGGTCGATGACCGGATATTTTCCCTCGAACTCATAAATATAATGCTTGGCATCCTGTTCTTTAATCTTGATATACTCCATACTATCACCCAATCCTTTCATTATATATCTGCAGATTTCTACGGACAGATTTTATTTCTGCCATAATTTTATCTTATCAACCGCCCCAATGTCAATAACTCACAAAAATTGGCTCACCATATAAAGCCTCAAAACATTTTATCTGTTACCCCTCCGATTTTTGCGGGCTTGCTGCGGCAAACCCCTACAGGTATTCCTGTTGCCATCATTTTCATATAAGAAGCCGACCGGGATGTTATCCCGAATGTTGCTCTATCATCTGACATTACGGGGCTGTCGCATTAGATGATTTTTCATCATTGCGATAGCCCCTTTTTTGTTGAAAGCCTCATTTGTGATGTCACTTTTATAAAGCGGTTTGTTTTTATGCACACCAAAAGCACCGCCAGTTAATTGGCGGTGTAAAAATCCTAATCAGGCTACACTCTTAAGTTCGTAGAGATGAAGACCGACCCTTCCACCCTTTATCCTATGATCGAGTCTGGATATATTGAAAGCCAGAGCAATAATAATACTCTGAGTCAGAACATTATCCTTACCACGATACGAATATCTTCTCAAGCCCATGTCTTCTTTTGTATTTGCAAAGGAGCCTTCAGCTTGTATGCTCCTGTTCATTCTCAGCTGAGCACCAAAAGGAGTAAGCAGTCGCTTCAGGCATGCCCGGCGTTGCCGTTCCATGTACTTTGATATGTTGAGAACCTTGTTACGCTCCTCCGTAGGCGTTTTACAGTTGTTGCCCTTTATACAGGATGATTTCAGACTGCAGCCACTGCAGTCTCCTGTGTACACTGTGACTTCTCTTACATAGCCACTTCTTGTTTTATAGTTCCTGACAGACTGTTTGTTCAGCTGTCTTCCTTCACTACAGGTATAGCTGTCTTTTACTTCGTCGTAAGTCATGTTTTCCTTACGGCCAATGTCCTTACGATAGCTCCTCTTTTTTGAGATTTCATAGTTATTGGGTTTTATATATGCAGTGTGTCCATTTTGTTCAAGGTATCTGTAGTTTTCTTCACTTTCGTAGCCGGCATCTGCAATGATATTGGGGTAGCGGAAATCAAGATGTGTTGACATGCTCCTAAGAAACGGAATTAACGTATTTGTGTCTGTCGGATTTGGATAAAGCTCAGCCCATACGATGTATTCCGAATCTACTCCGTGCTGCAGGTTATATGCCGGTTTTAGCTGTCCGTTAAGCATGGCGTCTTCCTTCATGCGCATGAAGGTTGCGTCCTCATCTGTTTTTGAGTAGCTGTTACGATTCCCGCACTTGTGGAGCTTTGATATGTACTCCTGCAGTTTTTCTATGTACTGTTCTGTTTGCTCTATTGTCTTCTGCAGGGGAGTTTTTCGTTTTCCGATACCATGCACAAATATGATGTTATTTTCGTTCTTGATTCTGTAGAGTTTTTTCCGCATGCGCTTCAGAGTACGCAGGGATACACGGTTATTGTAAGCACTATGCAGTCCGTAGGCTTCTTCCGTTTCGGCAACCAGTGATAACACTTTTTCCATAAGCCTGGACAGGTTCTTTGTTACTGCCTTTTTCCATACGAAGGTGTATTTATTAGCTGCGGATTCTATCTTTGTTCCGTCGATAAATATGTTTCTGGCTGATATTTCCCCCAGAGAATAAAGCAGTTTGTCCATTTCTGCCATGATCTTATGCGGGCAGGAGGCAAGATGTACGGATATGAATCTTGCTATAGTAGCATGGTCAGGTGCCGGCTTTCCTTCGAGGAGAAACATGAAGTTGATATCCCTCTGGCATAAAGTTTCTATGCTTCGGCTGGAAAACTGCCGGTTCATAGCTGCGTAAAGAATTATTTTTAGCATCTGAGCCGGTGTTGCCTGGTTCTTTCTAATCCTTTTGTATGTTTTGTACAGGTCAGAAAGGTCCATTTCCTCCACAAATGTATCTACCAGGCGTACCGGGTCATCTGCCGGAATTTTACATTCCAATTCCAGTGGTAATCTTAGTTGTTTGATTGTGCGATATGATGTATAATCACCATGTAAAATATATTGGGTTCGCATACTTATATTTTACACCTAGAGCGTGCTCCTTTTGGGGTGCGCTCTTATTTTTTGCAAAAAAATGAGCTGTCGACTATTTTTTAGTGCGACAGCCCCTTTTTGAGTGGTGTTGTCGAAACCTGTAAGCCTCCCCTGT
>JAZLIK010000038.1:0-8351 GCA_045617345.1 Lachnospiraceae bacterium
GCGGAGACTCGTGACTTTAGTCATGAGAGGAGCGCCAATCTCCTTTCTGTTAAGTAGTAACCGGCAGGTTCTGCCAGCCTTATTTTCTTGCAGCTTATGCTGCCCTTGTTGACCTTTTCTCCTTCAAGTGTACGGATGTCAAAATAACCGCTTGACCTCCGGCCAAACACGAAGTATTCCCGGTCAAGGTATTTAACTTTGTCAAAGAGCCTGTAGCCTTTAACAAGATATTCAGCCTGATTCCTTTTACGGATACCTCCCTTAAGTATGCCGAACTTGTGTATCTGCCTGTTATGGCAGCGCACTTTTCGGATTTTGTAGAAAATGCCATCCGATTCGGCTTTCGGGTTTCCACCTATGCATCTTATGTCCTCACGGTTGAAAACAGGTCTCCAACGCGTGTCCGTTATTACCCGACTGTGCCAATAACATTATAGCACATTTTACATAAAAAAAACAGTATAAAAACGCTGTCATTCGGTTACTGCCCGGTTGCTGTCCCATTACAGCCCGATTACTGTCCCGTTACTGTCCCGTTACTGTCCGGTTACCGTCTGTTCACAGTCTGTTCAAAACGCATTAATAACCCCTGCCTGCTTCGCAGTCGGACGCAGCTTCGCAGCTTACGGCTTATTCACAGATAAAAATCCCGGCATCCTTCGTAATGCGGAATTCCCTGCCGACCTTCTTCGTCACAAAGCTTCTGAAATCACTGTAGCGTTCAAGCAGATACCTGTTCTGGTTGCCGTGGCAGGACAGAATATATTCGATAAGCGGACCAGCGTCATTCAGAATAATCTCATCATCGTAAACCGCTTTTTCAATTCTGTCAAAACTGTTTTGCAGAATTTCTGCGCCGTTGTCAAGCCCGAAAATATCATACAGCTTCTCCCCGGACAGAACTATTCTGTCATCAAATTCGCTCACCAGGCTGCTGATTTCCTTCATGTGTCTGACACTGTAGGTGCTGCAGACAAATCTGCCTCCGGGCTTCAGCACACGCCTGACTTCTCTGCATACTTTGTCAATGTCTTCGCAGTAAAACAGCAGATGATTGGCAATCACAAGATCAAAAGACGCATCCTCATACGGAATACCTGCGCAGTCAAAATTTCTGTACTCAAAAAACTTTGCAAATCTGCGGCTGTTCATTTCTGCCGCCTTCTCCGCCATGTTGCCTGATGCATCATGCAGAATTCCCGCAGAAATATCCGACAACACAATCTTCATACGCTGCATCTTGTCCAGCTTTTCGCAGTTATCCAGCCAGAGCGCCCCGTTTCCGCAGCCAAGTTCAAGAATCCTCATGCCCGACTTTATCCGGCAATTTTCAAATATCCACGGAAACCATCCCTGTCTGTTTTTGGAAAATTCGTCATGAAGTCTGATTCGCGCAGATATGTTACTGGCATTTGCATACTGCTTTTTGAGCGTGTTTTCCATTGACGTCAAATGAATCAGTTCAAGCATCCGGCTCCAGTCAGGCTCCCTGTTCTCCTCAAGAGTCTGAATCGTCGAGTCAATCGCCGTCTCCACCTGCTTCATTTCCTCCATGCGCTCCGCTACCAGCTTTTTCTGAAGAGTCAGCGCATTCTTCAGCATAGAATTGTTTCCATGTTCCGAGGGCATCTGCTTTATATCGTCCAGAGAAAAACCCAGATATTTGAACAACAGAATCTGCTGAAGCTTGACCAGGTCATAATCAGTGTAAAATCGCGCTCCCGACTCAGTCACATACGACGGCTTCAGCAGATTCATGTTATCATAATAACGAATGGTACGCACCGATACATGTGCCAAGGCCGCAAAACTGCCCGTAGAATAAAAGCCGTCCTTCTTCATACAATTTGTTCAGGTTGCTCATCCCACTGCCTTTAGTCAGTGGGATGAGCAACCGACCTCCTATCCTTGAGATTCTATATATTTTTGAATAGTTGCTGATGATGCTTCTCCAATACTACAGGCAAAATAGCCATCCGACCAAAATATCCTTTTCTTCCAATACTGTTCACATAAAAATGAACCATACTTTTGCCACAGGTAGTATGATGTTTCTTGCTTTACGGCTTTTACAATTGATGATAGATACCACTGAAACACCATGCCTGCAGCTAAAAAAGCAGATACCCGCACCGGATGCCTGCCGGGTATCCCGCAAGTGTCCTTTATACTGCGCATATCGGGGTATCCCACGAATATTTCTTATACTGTGCATGTTAGGTATCCCGCAAGTGTTCTTTATACTATGCATATCGGGATATCCTGCAAGTATCGAATATATTGTAATATAAAGATATCCCGCGAATTCCGGTTACATTACTATCCTTGTATATTATTGCTATATTATTTCCTTTAAAAATTTACCAATAAAATTCTTGAAGCTTACGTTACGTCACCTTTTATAATCAAAATACATCAGATGCTTACAGAAAAGAACGCCGGCTTCTGATACCGACTGATGCACACATTTCTTTGCGTTCTACGCTCTCAAAATGCTAAAAATGTTAGTATTCACCACATAGACAAATGACAATTACTACAAGCCTGCTTGTAAAGTAATTGTCATAATGGCTCCATGAATGTTTTTGACCGAACGGTGAATAATAACCGAAAAGATGCGTGTATCATTAGGCGCCGGTTCTTTTGACACCGTAATCATTATATAATGTCAGCTGACAAAAATCAATAAACATAAGGAGAAAGAAAAACATGACAGTTTTAGTTACAGGCGGCGCCGGCTTTATCGGCTCAAATTTCGTTTACCACATGCTGAACAGGTATCCCGACTACAGGATTGTCTGCGTTGACTGCCTCACCTACGCCGGAAATCTTTCAACGCTGAAGAAGGCAATGGAGAACCCGAACTTCAGGTTTTACAAGACGAACATCTGCGACAGAGAAGGAGTTTACGCCATCTTCGAAGCGGAGCATCCCGACATCGTAGTCAATTTTGCGGCAGAGTCACACGTTGACCGTTCAATCGAAAACCCGGAAATATTCCTTGACACAAACATCAAGGGCACCGCGGTCATGATGGATGCCTGCAGGAAATACGGCATTACCAGATATCATCAGGTATCAACCGACGAGGTGTACGGCGATCTTCCGCTCGACAGACCTGACCTCTTCTTTACCGAGGAGACACCGATTCACACATCTTCACCCTACAGCTCTTCAAAGGCAGGGGCCGACCTTCTGGTACTGGCTTACCACAGAACCTACGGACTTCCCGTTTCCATCAGCCGCTGTTCAAACAACTACGGTCCTTACCATTTCCCCGAGAAGCTGATTCCGCTGATGATAGCAAACGCGCTCGTCGGCAAGCCGCTTCCCGTTTACGGTGAAGGACTTAATGTCAGAGACTGGCTCTATGTCGAGGACCACTGCAAGGCCATCGATCTGATTATCCATAACGGCAGAATCGGCGAGGTTTACAACATCGGCGGACACAACGAAATGAAGAACATTGATATCGTCAGACTGATCTGTGATGAGCTCGACAGACTCGGTGAAACAAAAGACGCCGCGCGCCTCATTACTCATGTGACAGACCGTAAAGGTCATGACATGCGCTACGCCATTGACCCTCACAAGATTCACACGGAACTCGGCTGGCTGCCTGAGACGAAATTTGCCGACGGAATCAAAAAAACCATCAGATGGTACCTCGACAACAAAGAGTGGTGGGAAACAATCATCAGCGGCGAATACAGAAACTACTACGACAGAATGTATAATGAGATACACAAATAAAAATAAGCAGGCCTACTCTTGACACTTATTTTCGTTGCTTTTCACCGCTCGGCCAAAAACATTCATAAAGTGCGCCGCCAAATCAGTGGTATATAGTAACTTATTTTCAGGTTTACAGCGTCAAAAGTACCGCCATCAAAACACATTACAGGAGGGAAAATAACATGGGACAGATAAAAGTTACCAAAGCCCCCATAGAGGGATTATACATCATCGAGCCTACCGTACACGGTGACGCAAGAGGATATTTTACAGAGACATACAATCAAAACGATATGCACGAGGCCGGGCTTGACATGGTATTCGTGCAGGACAACCAGAGCATGAGCACAAAGGGTGTACTCCGCGGGCTTCATTTTCAGAAGCAGTATCCGCAGGGCAAGCTGGTCAGAGTCATCAGAGGCACCGTATTTGACGTTGCCGTTGATTTGAGAAACGGCAGTCAAACCTACGGTAAATGGTTCGGTGTTGAACTTTCGGTAGAAAATCACAAGCAGTTCTATATTTCGGAGGGCTTTGCACACGGCTTCCTCGTTCTCTCAGATGAAGCCGAATTCTGCTACAAGGTCACCGATTTCTATCATCCCGGTGATGAAGGCGGCCTCGCCTGGAACGACCCTGCCATCGGAATCACCTGGCCCGGGCTCGTCGGCGAATACCGCGGTACCGCAGATTCCGAAGGCTACACCCTGGCTGACGGCACACCGCTCAACCTTTCCGAGAAGGACAAAAAATGGCCCGGAATTCAGGAAGGGAAGTAAAGATAACTTCGCCGACGGTTCGATTATTCAACAGCCGGCGAAACTTTTTTTCTTCTCTTTATGCAGGTAAAAATACTCATAAATCCCAATCCTGCTGCTATCCCGAGCATGTCTACCCAGATATCGGAAACCAGCGGATAAAAGAAGCAGAAGCACCCGAACATAAATATCAGAAGCTTGCGCTCAATACTTCCGTAAAGTGCCTGAAGTTTATCCTGCGGAACCTTTTTCAGTTCCGGAAAAAGCACCACCTCAATGGCGCTGATAAGGGTCAGCACCATATTCGATACGCTGAAAATCAGCGCAAATTCGCTGTTAACAGAAAGGCTGACATGCTTGATTATTATTTGGTTATTGCAGCAGCCAATCAATAAGATTAATTTGCTTTATTCCTTCATGGCTGACAGTACCATCGTCCATTGAGAGAATCATTTTTTCGTAATTGTCACTGACTTTTTGAAGCGGAGCTAACTCTCTTGCCCTAACACTTTCCACTGCCATCGATTCCGTAACCTGAACGTACAGCTTATCTGTCGTATTGGTAGCGATGAAATCAATCTCCAGATTGTCGAGCTTACCAATTGCTACGTCGTAGCCTCTTCTTAAAAGTTCAAGGTAAACGATGTTCTCAATAACATGGCCACAATCCCGGTCTCTTATTCCCAGCAAGTAATTCCTTAATCCCACATCGACGATGTAATACTTGCCAAGTGTTCTGAGGTACTCCTTACCCTTGATGTCAAATCGTTTAATGTCGTAAAAGAAATAAGACTCCATGAGTGTTTCAATGTAAGCCTGGATGGTATGACCACTTGGCTTTCCTTTACGTTTACAGTCTTCGAGGAGCCCCTCGTTAACAAGCGTATTCCCAATCGAATTAGCAGAAACACTTGAACCGATATTGTCGCAAAGGAATAGAATAATCTTTCTAAGCAGAACCGCATCGGTGATCTGTCTTTGACCTCGACGCTTTTCTCTTTCCAGAATGTCTCTGATAACTACTGTAGAATAAATGCCATCAAGCAGGGTGAATGCTCTATCCTGCTCTAAGCCTACATCCGCAATTCCAGGCATCCCGCCAAATCGCAAGTAAGCATCAAACACCTCATTCAAAGAATATTGTGTTCCGGACTCATCGACGATAACCTTCTTTTCTCCTCCAAATGCACTTTTGACCAGCTTCAGTTCCAGATCATTGAAATGGATGAATTCCTTAAATGATAATGGGAGCATCTTAATTTCCACACATCTGCCGCTAAGGTATGTGGAATACTCTGAGGATAAAAGATAGGCGTTGGATCCGGTAACGTAGATATCACAATCCAGGTCAACTCTAAATGCATTGATTGCATCTTCCCACTTGTCAATCCTTTGAATCTCATCGAAGAAAAGGTACACCCTCTTTTTGCCGCATTTCCCTTTTACAAAAGAGTAAACTTCATCGGATGTCATGTTCCTGTAATCACCAGACTCAAAATTCATCTCAATAATCTGGTCTTCCTCTATTCCGTTTGCTTTCAGGTGTTCAACCATCAGCTTTAAAAGGCTTGATTTGCCACAGCGTCTTATTCCTGTGACAACCTTGACCGGTTCAGTGTCTTTAAATGCCACCAGCTTGTCAAGGTACAAGTCTCTACTCTTTAATTTTCGCTTTGAGTTCATACGCATCCCTCCCTATATAATCAAGTCTCCTTTAACGCATCATCAGTATAGCATAGACTTCCTGTAAAGTCAAAGTTTTTGCTGTTAATAGCAGAAACTTCTGTTATTTTCCTGGTTTTTGCTCTATTCTTTTCGATACATTTGTTTATTTCAATGCGATTGAATAAAGAGAAACCACAAAAAAAGCCCCTGTGGCGCGATATCAGGTTAGCAAAAGGGATAATTCCCCGCCTGCTCTACTAATAACGCCACACAGAGGCTTTTATTATTGAAACACAATTTAGTGTATGTCACGCCACCGATTAATAGCTTTTGACCCGCCATCAATCTCTCTATTCCGGACTGACCGACCATGCCCTGTACTGCATGCCAGAAATATGATTCCGAAACATAGTGGTCATTTATGACTTCGAGTCTCACAAGGAGCTCGTGGCAATGCAGCCCGGTGACGTAACTGTCACCTTCGCTGATACTATGCCTCTTGAAAGAGACTACGGCTTCAAACCTGACACAAGCCTTAGAATCGGTCTTAGAAGATTCGCTGAGTGGTACAAAAAATTCTATAACGTATAATAAATGAAGCGATGAATAAAAAACTTTTATCTATTTTTTCTTTATTTCCTTCAACCACTCTATGGCAAGCTCCACATCTACCGTATGAAAACCATAATAGTTTGTATTCATGGTGATTGCATTAGCCTGCCTGTAAATCTGTTTGCTGGTTTCACCTGTAATATAGTGCCACTGTCTGTATACATATCCTGTCCAGAACAGAGATTCTCCGTCGTACACTATACCACCTTTTACAAAGGCTTCCGGAATTTCGTCCTGCATTCGTTCCAGAATATACTCTTTTCCGGCCCATTGCATAAAATCAAATTCACTGTCCAGCCCTCCGGCAATGTCTGAATTCATGAAAGCCCTGATAAAAACAGCACTGTCATATCCCATATCACCGCTCATTTCAAACAACTTTCCCTGCATTTCCGAAAGAGATCGTTGCAAAGATTTTTCCATTATGAATCTTCTCCTTTCAGAATCTCGTCAAAATACCTGCCGTCCCGTCTGTGCTCAATTACGCATTTTTCAGCAAGAGAAATACCTTCTCTTCTTCTGACCTCGCTCCGATTCTGCAAAAACAAAAGCTCCATACGGCTTAATGATTTCTCATCAAGTATCTTAATCCGATCGCATGCCTTCTGTGTTTTTGCCACATACTGCCTTCCCAAATTTAAAGCAGACAAGCTTGCAATTAATGCAGCATCCGTGATTCTTCTTTCAAAGAAATCCGTAAGCACCTGATACATCCTGTCGTTTGCGATATAACCTGCAATCACATCATAACCATCTGCCATGTGAGAATACTTCTCATAAACAGGCGTATCCTCTTCTCCATTCATATATCCCCGGAAGTATGCTATGAGCATGGCCCAATCCAGACCCACTTCAACATTCAAAACCCTCAATCCGGAAAGATTCATCCTGACCCGGTAAAACTTTGGGGTATCTTCATTGCACACCAGCGTAAGCGGCTGAAGTGCTTCTGTTCCCATATAAAAGCCCTGCCCGAAATCACACCTGCTCCGGCTGATTGGCTGAATATCCCCAATGATTCCTTTACGTGAAGCATGATAAAAAATCATTTTCCCTTCTGTCATGCAGTTTTTCACAATATAATCAGCCAAATCAACTTTCGATTCTCTGCACATTTCATAGAGTTTATTCTGCGCCATCGCCATAGGTTTTGCTTTGCCGTTTTCCCAGCGATTCACCGTAATCGGAGATACACCAAGCCGCATGGCAAGCTGTTCCTGATTCAAGCCCATTTCAGCCCTGATTTTTTTAATCATGTCCTTCATACAAGCAGCTCCTTAACAAGTGTTATATAAAATATTATAGCACTTGTTAAGGAGCTGTTCAAGATTTATTAATAGCTGTTTTGCTGCCTCAAAATTGTCCATTCCTGTCGCTGCAACAATGGATGATCTTTCATCCGCATGGCGTAGAACGGATGCACCATCTGAACCATCTACCGATGATGGCTATTGGGTACATACTTTAAAAACAGTTTTTGAAGAGCTGGAAGCTCTTGGTCTTTCAAAACCAGTTCCTAAACCCGAGCCTAAAAAGCGTGGACGTAAACCTAAACCGAAAGATCAAACAGAACTAACACCT